>NZ_JANYME010000015.1 GCF_026616895.1 Campylobacter sp. MG1 | reverse complement strand
AGGGTGAGGTCACAAGTTCAAGTCTTGTTAGGCCCACCAGATTATCATTTATTATCCTTTATTTATTTTTTGTAAGTTTTTATTTTTAAGTGTGGTTTTTTATAAATTTTATATTAAAAATATTCATCATTAATTTATTTAGTTGTTTTTTATTTTATTTTATACTATAATCTTTTTTTAAATAGTTTTTTACTTAATTAAAGATATGTTAGATGGTAATATTGATTAATAAGCAATAATAATTTTACTACATATATTTTTTGTATTTTATGTTAATTAATAAATTTGAAAATGGTCTTAGATTTGTCTGAATTTAGTTTTGTTAATATTTTAAATAGCATTGATTTTTATTAACAAACTTGATTTTTATATAAAAATTGAAAAAATAAAATTAATTATCTTAAATTTTTTTAAGTAAACTAATGAAACCAAGCATTATTTTAACATATAATTAAGTTATTAATATTTTATTTTATAAATACTATATTTTAATGCAAACAATTATTATTTAAAATAAATATATAAAATATTAGTATTGATATATTTTTTGAAATAAAATTATTGTCAAAAATGTTTTATGAAAATTATAAGATTTTAAGCTTTCAAGTTCTGTAAAAAAATTTTCAAATATAAATATTTTGGTAATAAATCGTTAAAAATATAACTTTATAAGTTCTTTTTATTTCTGGTAAAAGTTATGTTTTTGTTCTATTTACTATATTTTTTTGTAATAATACGAAAATTATTAACTAGTTAATTTAGATATTTTACTAAAAATTTTTATGTTAACAATAAATTAAAATTATCTCTATTATTCAAAACGCAATTATTTTATTTTCTCTAATTATATAAAATAATTAAAAATATAATGGTAAACCTAAATCTAAAAATGTGTTGTGGTAGAATTAGGTTTGTAATTTAAGTAAAAATTAAGATTGGGGGGGGGTATAATTAAGTTTCAAACTATTAGGAAAGGATAGAAAATGGAAAAACTTAATTTAGAACCACAAACAAAAGATGAACTAAAAAGCTTATTAAAAATATTAGCTAGTGATTTTGAGCGTAATACTTGCTTTACGCTTGTTAATGATTTAGGAGATATAAACACAAGTAAAATAACAGATATGTCATGTATTTTTGATTTTAAACTTGTTAATTGTAGAATTGATTTACCAAATGAATTTTTTAATGGTATCGGTAAATGGGACACTTCAAGGGTAACAACTATGAGGCATATGTTTTCTTATTGTCCTAGTTTTAATCAACCATTAAATTTTAATACTTCAAATGTAACTGATATGGGTTCAATGTTTTTGCGTTGTCCTAGTTTTAATCAACCATTAAATTTTGATACTTCAAGTGTTACAGATATGAGTAAGATGTTTTGGAATTGTCATAGTTTTAATAAGTCATTGAAATTTAATACTTCAAAAGTAACAAATATGAGTGAAATGTTTTTTGGTTGCTCTAGTTTTAATCAACCATTAAATTTTGATACTTCAAGTGTTACAGATATGAGTAAGATGTTTTATTGTTGCTCTAGTTTTAATCAACCATTAGGATTTAATACTTCAAAAGTAATTGATATGAATAGGATGTTTTGGCGTTGCACTAATTTTAATCAACCATTAAATTTTAATACTTCAAATGTAACTGATATGAGCTCAATGTTTGAATATTGCTATAATTTTAATCAACCATTAAATTTTAATACTTCAAATGTAACTGATATGAGTAGAATGTTTTCATATTGTTATAATTTTAATCAAAATTTATACTTTGATACTTCTAGTGTTGAATATACATCTGAAATGTTTGATAATTGCCCAAATCTTAAATTTAATAATTTTTAAAAATAAAAAATTACAAAGGAATTAATTCCTTTGTAATAAACAATATATTTTAATTTTTTGGCTATATTAATAAAGTATTGATTTTGTTTTTTTGTATATTTTTTTAAATAATTACTATAAAGTATGCTAATTGCAAATAACAGATTAGACATTATCAACCAGCTTTTTGATAGTTTATTTGATAAAGAAAAGGAAATATTTTTAAGCAATTTAACTGAGCCTAAAGCAAATAATAAAATCATAGATAAACATAAAGCTACTAATTGCCCTTATTGTAATAGTGATAAATTTGTAAAAAACGGTAAAGTAAAAAAACCATCAAAGATATATTTGTAAAACTTGTAATAAAACATTTACCGATACAAATATAACCATTATATTTAATACTAAAAAGACATATATGGTATAATTATATATTATTACCAATTAAGAAAAACAGCTAAATTTATATCATACTTATAGTTTTTGCTTGGTGATTTTTATATACACTACAAAATATGATGGATGAAATTACATTAAATGGAGTTATTGAACCTGATGAGACATTTTTAACACTATCATATAAAGTTGATCATAAAAATTTTAAGTTACCACGCAAGGCTAAGAAAAGAGGCGCAAGCGCAACTTTGCGTGGATTATCTAAAGAGCAGGTTTGCATATGCTATAAATAATGGTTTGTCTATTTCTAAAGTATCAAATCTAGGTAAGCCAAATTTAGCAAATTTATTAAATGTATTAGTTGATAAAATAGCTAAAAATAGTATTTTTGTAACGGATAGTTTTAGTTTAAAAGTAGCGTCTGATTTAGATTTAAACCATATAAGAATATCACGCAATAAATACACTTTTGGAAGTTTTAATATCCAAACTATTAATAATTATCATAGCAAACTAAAAGCTATGATAATTTTAAAGGTGTATCAATTAAATATTTAAACAATTATCTTGTGTATTAGATACATAGATAATAAAATTAGTATTTATACAAAAGGCTAAAAATTTTTTAATCTTAATGTTTATCTAATATTGTATAAAAACAAATAAAAATAATAAGTAATAAATGTAATTTGTATATTTTTTTATAAATTAAAAGTATTACATAAATTAAATATAAATATTTAAAATATATTATTGAATAATTATTTATTAATTTAAATAAATATAGTGTTAAATCATAATATTGATTGAAAAGCAATCATAAAATTTACATAGTATATTTTTATAATTAATTTATGAAAATATGTTATAAAATTAGTCTTGTTTTATTTAATAAAATTTATGTTTTAATAATAAAATATTAATCAAATAAAAAAGCGTTGTTATTTTTGCTTAATAGTTTTTTTGTTAGATTATTTTTTTTGAAAACTACTGAATATTTTTATAGAATAAATTTGAATAAGTAAGTTTTATAAATTACAAGTTATAATATAGCAATAATGTTATTTGTATTTTACCATCAGATTTTATTTAAAATATTTTGAATATTTTAATAATAGTATTAGATTAATGGGAAAATATCCCATTAATTATTTTTTAGTTATATAAAAGCCTAAAACAGAGCCGTTTTGCACTACTTCACAACTATGTCCTAAAGCCTTCATATCAGGTGGAATTCCATTAATACTTTGTGGACAATCGCTAATTATTTCTAATACTTCGCCACTTTTTAGCTTGTGAATTACTTCATTAGCAACAATTGCAGGATAAGGACAAGGTTCGCCTAATAAAGAAATAGAATAATCAATTTTCATTTTTTCTCCTTGCATAAAAAACTATTAATGCTATACTTACTAAGAATAAAATTAAATTTATACTTAAGCCTGTATATCCGGTTAATTTTATTTTTTCACCACTTAAAAACCATTTAGGAAGATAATCATAATTTAATGCAATTAACATAGTTCCTATTATGTTTCCAACACCTACTATCATAAAATGAGTTTGACCTTCTACCGCACGATATAAAAATCCACATTCACACCCACCTGCAAATACTATACCAAAACCAAATATAAATGCTCCAGTACAAAGTCCAAGTGATATTTCTAATACCTTAGCGTTATAACCACCTTTATTTAGCAAACCGAATACAAAAATACTAGCTATTAGCATTGATACAAATAACGCTATAGCAAAATGTGCACGTTTAAATAAGAATAAATCTCTAAAGCAAGATGTAAAGCAAATTTGCCCTTTTTGTATAAGCCAACCAAAAATTACACCAAATACTAAAGCTATAGGAAGATTTTTAGTATCATTAATTGCTAAGTATATGAAAAATGCAAAAAATGCTATTATGCTTAAAGTGAGTATAACTTTGTTTTTTTGCTCTAAATTTGTATCTATTTTTAATTGTGGAGTATTTGTTTTAATCATTTCATATCTAGGAGCAAAAATCTTAATTTTTAGCACCAAAATAGCAGCTGCAACCCCAAGACACATAAAAATAGCAAAAACCCAAGTATGTAAAGAAAAATAAGGAAGACCTGTAAAAAAGTTAGCTAAATTGCATCCCCAAGCAAGTCTAGCACCAAATCCTGCTAATATCCCGCCAA
The DNA here is from genome assembly GCF_026616895.1 of Campylobacter sp. MG1. Taxonomy (NCBI): domain Bacteria; kingdom Pseudomonadati; phylum Campylobacterota; class Epsilonproteobacteria; order Campylobacterales; family Campylobacteraceae; genus Campylobacter; species Campylobacter sp. MG1. The sequence continues at coordinate 19,953 of NZ_JANYME010000015.1, read as the reverse complement.
CTAATGCTTGAAAAAATCTAGTTTTAGAAGCAATTTTTCTAAAATATACCTTGTTTGCAATACTTGCCGAGAGTAAACATCCTATTATAAGACCAATAATCATAACACCATCAACACGAGTTAACATAGTGCCATCTAATTTTTGTTTTACATAATAAGAGTATCCACTTAAATCTTTACCAAAAAGTTCTAGAATTTCTCCACCAATACGAGTAAATTCACCTGTTACTGCAAAAACTCCACCAAAAATAGCAAAGTAAATTGTTGCCATAATACTTAAAATAATTACAGCTTTTGTATTACTATAGAAATTTTTTAGGTAAGTTTGGCTAAAAAGTGCAATATCTGCACCAAATTTTGAAGTTTTCATAAAAATCCTTTGTATAGCTAAAACTTAGCTGAAATCAAAGCGATGATTATAAGAAAAGCATACTTAAATAATGCTTTGAAAAATATATTAAAATTATATTAATAAATATTTATTTAAACAATGATTATAAATATATTTTTATTAATTAGGTTATATGAATAAGTAACATTTTTTTTATTATTTAGTCAAAATTTAATTTAGCTATATTGCGATAAATACAATATTCCGGCAATAACTACACTCAAAACATTACAAAAATAAAGAAAATACGAAGTATAAAGAATGAATAATTTTTATGTTTTAATGGTGCTTAGGGGGAGACTTGAACTCCCGACCTCCGGCTTATGAGACCAGCGCTCTAACCAGCTGAGCTACCTAAGCAATTTAAAAAGTGAATTATATATTTTTTTTCTTAAAATTTTATTAATTTATTTGAAATATAAAAATTGTTACTAAGATAGTTTATTTGTGTTAAAAATAAACAAAAATTTGTATTTTTTTACCTAAAAAACGCTAAATATTGTTTTTTTATTGTAGAATAATAGCTACAACAATATTATAAGAGGAGTTTTAGATGACCAAAGCGGAATTTATTTCATTAGTTGCTGAAAAAGCAGATTTTACTAAAAAGGATGTAGGTATAGTTACTGATGCTGTATTTGAAGTATTAGCAGAATGTTTAACAAAAGGTGAAAGTATAGCTGTTAATAAATTTGGAACTTTTTCAACTACTAAAAGAGCTGAAAGAGAAGCAAGAGTTCCTGGTACTGATAAAGTTGTGAATGTTCCAGCGACAACTGTTGTAAAATTTAAAGTTAGTAGTGTTTTAAAAGATAAAGTAGCTGAAGCACATAAAGAAAAAGAAGCTGCAGAATCTTGCAAAACAGGTAAATGCAAAAAGAAAAAATAATTAAATAGTGACTTTTGTCACTATTTATATAATATTTTGTTCGTATATATTTTTAGAGCTTTTCGTTCCTTTTTTCCTATTTTGTAGTATATGTATTTCAAGTAATTTTTAATATCTTTTTGGGCTATTTTTCTAGTGTTTGAAAAGTATTCTAAGATGTATTTAGGTATTTTTTGTCTTTGATTTGCATTTATATTTTTTTTTATGAAATTTTTTAGTATTTTTTTAGCCTTATTATGATTTTTTACACTAGAGAATCTGGCAAACATAAATGGTAAATTTGTATTTTTATACCAAATTTCACACATATCAATATATTTATTTTTATCGTTAGTATAAGCTTTTAGAGCTTTATCTCCTATTAAAACTTTTCCATTTAAATTTAAAATTTTTGCAAGAGCATTTGAAGTAGCCGACTCTTTGTCATTTTGAGCTACAGAATTTTTTTCTACCAAAACACTTAAAACTTTTTTATTAGCACATATTCCTATATTAAGATTTTTATATTTTTTTTTAGTACTTTCAATACTTGATATTATGGCGCTGTCAATTTTTTTATTATTTAGCATTTTGTTAAGTTTTGCAGGAACATTTTTTTTGTATTCTATACTAGCTTTTATGTAGCTTGGTAGTTTAGAAGATTTTAAATATAAATGTAATGGTAGTAAATTTATATAATTAATTTTTCCAAAAATCATTTTTTATCCTTAAATAGCAATAAAAATGACAATAATATAGCACAATAATGTATTATCTCGGGAATTTTTACACTCATAGCATAATGTAAGCATGCTAAAAATAATGCTGTGTTGAGTAAGTTAAAATATTTTTTAAAAAATACCATTGTCATTATAAAAATAGCAGAAAATCCTATTAAATTTCTAGGTGATAAAAAATTATATAATATTGTTTTAATATTTAATTGTGTATCAAAAAATATAAAGTTAAAAAAATGTAAACATGCGAATAATAATGATATTTTTCCAAAATATTTTATCCATACGATAAATTTATTAGGTAATAAAATACTAATAAAAAATGTGATGATAGCTATAATTCCAGTTGCCTTATATATATCTTTTACATAATCGTATCCAATACTAATTTTATAGTATAAAAAAAATAAAATAAGTGTGAAAATTATAGCTTTGAATAATATTATCATTAGAAATTCTTTGTTAAATCTAAATCATTATATAAAAATGAAACTAAATCACCATATCCATTAAAAATTTCCGTATCTTCTTTAAAAAAACTACCCAATACTCTATGAGAAGATTGAGACCATCTAGGATGTGGGACATTAGGGTTAACGTTAGCATAAAATCCATATTCATTAGGATTGTATTTTTCCCAAGAACTAATAGGTTGAATATCAGTAAATTCAATTTTTGCTATTGATTTTATATATTTAAATCCATATTTCCAAGGTACTACTAATCTTATAGGAGCTCCATTTTGAGCTTTTAATGGTTCGTTATATAATTTTGTAGCTAAAATTGTTAATGGATGCATAGCTTCATCTAATCTTAACCCTTCTACATATGGATAATCTATTACACCATATCCTTTTTGATCCGGAAATATATCTGGGTTGAAAATACTTGTAAATTTAATAAATTTAGCTTCTTTTTTAGGCTTTGCTAAGTTTATGAGTTCTCTTAATTCAAATCCACTCCATGGTAAATTCATACTCCAAGCTTCAACACATCTTAGTTTATATATTCTATTTACTTCTTTAAATTGTGATATGTCAGTTAATGTTATCGGATTTTCACAAAGACCTGAAATTTCTATGTTTATTTTTTCTTCATTTAATTTTGATTCTTGAGCTAGTTTTACACATAATCTTTTATCTGTACTAAATTCATAAAAATTTACATAATTATATGCATATTCATTATTGCTAGGCTCTAAATCTTTTAATTTTAATATCTCATTAGCTATAGCCTCACTTGAAACCATGGCTCCAGCACCGAGCTTTAAAAAATTTCTTCTATTTAAATAATAATTTTTATTTGTTACCATAATTTATCCTTTCTAAATCTTTATTCTATGTAAAAAAAATAAACAATTATTATTAAAAATTTGATAGAATATTAAAAATTTATTTGAAAGGATAGTTATGGCAATTAAAGCTGATTATGTTTGGATGGATGGACAAATTATTAATTTTGCTGATGCAAAGGTTCATTTTTTAACTCACTCATTACACTATGCTAATGCAGTATTTGAAGGGACTAGAGCTTATAAAGCAGAAAATGGTATGGCAATTTTTAGATTACAAGATCATACGAAAAGATTATTAGAAAGTGCAAAAATTACAGCAATTACTCCACCATTTTCTCAAAAAGAATTAGAAGATGCGCAAATTGAGTTATTAAGACGTAATAAATTTAATTCAAATACATATATTCGCCCATTAATTTTCTTAGGTGATGGTATTATGGGGATTTATCATGCAAAAGCTCCTGTTAGAGTAGGAATCGCTGCTTGGGAATGGGGTGCTTATTTAGGAGAAGATGGCTTAAATAAAGGTATTAAAGTTTGCATTTCGTCATTAATGAGAAATAGTACAAAAGCAAATTTTAATAAAGCAAAAGCAAGTGCGAACTATCTAAATTCAATGATGGCAAAATATGAAGCTATTAATAGTGGATATGAAGAAGCTTTAATGTGTGATGAGGAAGGCTTTGTTGCTGAAGGAACTGGTGAATGTTTTTTTATGGTTAAAAATGGTGAGTTAATTACACCACCAAATGATTATGCTTTAAAATCAATTACACAAGATACTGTATTAAAAATAGCCGATGATTTAGGTATAGAAGTTGTTAGAAGAAGAATAAGTAGAGATGAAATTTATGTTTGCGATGAAGCATTCTTTACAGGAACAGCAGCTGAAATTACTCCTATTAATTCGCTAGATCATAGAGTTATAGGAAATGGTTCTCGTGGAGAAATTACTAAAAAAATCCAAGATGCTTTCTTTGATATAGTATATGGAAGAAATGAAAAATATGCTTCTTGGCTAACTTATATTTAATATTTTGAAAACTCATCTTGAGTTTTCATTTTTTATTACCAGTATAAAACCAAAATAATGTAGAATTGAATTCGTTTAGCAATTTAAATTAATAAGGAGAAATATGCCGGCGGATTTGAATGATTATTTTAATAAAAATAAGAAAGATAATAAAAAGCCAGATTTAAATATTGATTTTAGCTTTTTTAAAGGTTTTGGTAAATTTAATGGCGTTATAATAGTCGCTTTAGTTTTATTTTTTATTTTAGTTGTTACTAAGCCTTATGTTGTAATAAATTCCGGTCAAGTTGGGATAAAAGCTACTACAGGTAAATATGACCCAATAGCATTACAACCAGGTTTTCATTTTATAATACCATTTTTTCAGAGAGTTTTGATAGTAGATACGACCGTTCGTCAGATAAACTATGCAAGTTTTGAAGGAACTAGAGAACAAAGCATTAGTAATGCTAGCATTACAAATAAAGAATCAATTAATGTTGTTGATGCTAGGAATTTACCAGTTTCTATAGATATCACTGTTCAATATCGTTTAGATGCTTCAAATGCTCCTCAAACTATAGCTGAATGGGGTTTAAGTTGGGAAAATAAAATAATAGATCCTGTGATAAGAGAAGTTGTAAGAAGTGTAGTTGGAAAATATACAGCAGAAGAATTACCTACTAAGCGTAATGAAATAGCAACTGCAATAGAGCTTGAATCAAGAAAAAGTATAGATAACCAAGCTAATAAGCCAGTGAAATTAGAGAGTGTAAAACTTCGTGGAATTATATTGCCAGAGAAGGTAAAAGAACAAATTGAAAGAGTGCAAATAGCAAAACAAGAAGCTGAAAGAACTAAGTATGAAGTAGAGCGTGCAAATCAAGAAGCTCTTAAAAAAGCAGCACTTGCAGAAGGAACGGCAAAAGCAGCTATTATAGAAGCACAAGGTAAAGCTGATGCTAAAAAGATAGAAGCTGATGCATTAGCGTATTCAAATAGAGAAGTTGCTAAGAGTTTAAATAAAGAATTATTAGAACTTAAGCAAATTGAAACTCAAAAAGAATTTAACGAAGCTTTAAAAGTTAATAGTGATGCTAAGATTTTCTTAACACCTGGTGGAGCAGTACCTAATATTTGGGTAGATAATGCTAATGTTAAAAAGAGTACAAGTATATCAAATTAAGCCTAATTTTTTTAGGCTTTTTTTATCATGAAAAGAGATGTATTTTACATAGCTGGATATGATCCTAGAAGTTATAGATTTTATTATAAGCTTTATAAGGAAAATTTAAAAGAATATAATAAGATTTCAAATCAAAATATAAATATTACTAATGTAAAATTTGATGAAGAATATAAATATTTTAATATAAATAATAATTCTTTAAATGCAAAATACACTTTCTTAGAATGGCATAATATTGTAAAACAATGTTGGTTCAAAAATAGTTTTGATATTTTTAAAGATTATATTTATGTTTTAATACATTTTATTTTTAATTTTCAATTTGTTAAATTTTATAGAGTGTATAAAAATTCTTTAATAACAGGATTTTACCCAGCCATAATGCTAACTTTAATATATATTTTTATGATTATATGTACTTTTGTTATGTATGAAAATATAAATAATATTTATATATTTTTTTGTTTTTTTATATGTTTTATTTATATTTTTGACAAAGTTATATTATTTTTATGTAAAAAGTTTGCTATAAGTTGGTTGTTAAATATTTTTGTTTTTTCATCACGATTAGCTAAAAATAAAATTAAAAATATTGATTATATTATAAATAAATTTGTGAATGTTATATTTGATAAATTAAATAATAGTAAGAACTATGAATTAATCTTAATTTCTCATAGTGTTGGAACAATAATTAATATAATGGTATTGTGTGAGCTTATAAAAAAGTGCGAACGATTAAATGTAAATTATCAAAATTTAAAGATTATTACATTAGGTGAGTGTATTCCAATGTGTTCTTTAATAAATGATAATTCTTATTTTATGCAATGTTTAAAATATTTATCTGATAAAGATATTTTTTGGGTTGATTTTACATCAAAAATTGATGGAGCTTGTTTTTATTTAATAGATTTTTTTAAAGTTAGTGGAGTAAAATCAAATAAAAATATTATATATTTATCAAGTGCATTTTATAAACTTTACGATAAGACATATTATAAAAAAATTATTCGTAAATGGTATAAAGTTCATTTTTTATATCTTTTCGCTACGCATTATTTAGGACAATATGACTTTTTTGCTTTTAGTGCTAGTGATAAAAAATTAGAAGAAAAAATAAAGAGAGTATAATGAAAACTTGCCCATTCCACCCAAAACCTATTAAAAATAAAGCCTCTATTTTAGCTACTTTTTTATTTAAACGTAGATCTTGGCTAGATGGTTTATATGATAAAAGCTATAAAATGAAAGCCGGTAGAGTAAAAATGCCGGGGTTTGATTTGCATATTATAAATGATACTAAAGAAGTAAGAAGAATGATGGTTGATGATGTTGATAATTTTCCTAAAAGTTCATTATTGCATGAATTGCTAGAACCTTTATTAGGTGTTAGTGTTTTTACGACAAATGATGAAGTATGGAAAAAACAAAGAGAATTATTAGCACCATCTTTTGAATTAACTAGGGTTAATAAAGTATTTAATATTATGAATGAAGCAACCAATGAATTAATTTTAAAACTTAATAAATACCCTAATAATTCAGTGATAGAGATTGATGAATATATGACTTTCACTACTGCTGATATAATTTTTAGAACTATTATGTCATCAAAATTAGATTTACAAAATGGAAAAAAAATTTTAGAAGCTTTTAATATATTTCAAGACACTACCGCAAAATTTGCTATAGGAAAAATGTTTTTTATACCTAATTGGTTGAATATGATGATTTGTGGGAATAAGAGAAATAAAGCAGGTAATACTATAAGACAAATTTTAAGCGATATTATTAAACCTAGATATGAAAATATTGTAAATGACAACTATAATGATATTTTATCAACACTTTTAAAAACAATAGATTCTAAAACTAATAAAAGGTTTGAATTTGATGAAATATTAAGTCAGGTATCAATGTTATTTTTGGCAGGACATGAGACTACAGCTAGTTCTCTTACTTGGACTTTATATTTATTAAGTATAGCAAAAAATGAACAAGAAAAAGCTTATAAAGAAGTAAGTGAATATTTTTCAACAAATATATTAGATATTAATGCCATAAAGAAAATGAAATATTTATCTAATGTTTTTAAGGAGGCATTAAGGCTTTACCCACCTGTTGGATTTTTTGCTAGAGAAGTGAGAAAAGAATGCAAGATTAGAGATAAAACCGTAAAAGCTGGTGCAGGAGTTGTAATAGCTCCTTGGTTAATACATAGACATGATGATTATTGGGATAATCCTCATGAATTTGACCCAAGTAGGTTTGATAGAGTAATAAAGAAAGATACATATATACCTTTTGGCTTAGGAGAAAGAATTTGTATAGGGCAGGGTTTTGCAACTCAAGAAGCTATAATTATTTTAGCTCATATTTTAAAAAATTATAAACTTGAGTTAGAAAATGGGTTTATTCCAGATATAGTAGGTCGTTTAACAATTCGTTCAGCAAATGGTATGAGAATAAAATTTATTAGAAGGAATAATGAATAAATTTAATGTAAAAGAAAAATTAATAGGCACATGTTTATTATGTATTATAGTTCCATTAGCAATTATTTCTTATTTTTTTATAGTTATTATTGGCATATTTGGTGATACTGCTAGAATAAGACAAGGCGTAAGAGCATTAGATCATTTTGTAAATGCAACATTATTTAATGGTTATGCAGTAGAATCTATATCATCTCATGCGTGGAGAAAAAGAGATAAAAAATGGGCAAAAGTTATAATTTGGATAACTGATAAATTTGAAAAAGACCATTGTAAAAAGGCTAATAAAAGAGAGCAAATAATAGTAGAAATTATGTTAAAAAAAGGTTTAGATAAACAAACTATAGGAATTAATAAAAATTAATCGTAGTATATGAACTACGATTAATGACAAGCTGGAGTATTTGTCGTTGGTTGAATACTAGAATTATCAGCTTTAGTAGTGTTTAAAAACTCAATTAATTTAAATGCAGCTTCTTCATATCTTTTTGCTACTATTGAATTTGGCTCACACATAGAAATAGGCTTACCACTATCTCCACCCGTTCTAATTGATAAATCAATAGGAATACAAGCTAAAACAGAGCAATCATATTCATGAGCTAAATTAAGCGCTCCACCTTTACCAAAAATCTCATGCTCAATATCGCAATTAGGACAAATAAAACCACTCATATTCTCAATTACACCAGCTACAGGTATATTTAATTTATTAAACATATCTAAAGCTCTTTTACTATCATCAAGACTTACTGCTTGTGGGGTGCTAACGCAAACTCCTGCACTAACAGGCACGCTTTGAGCTAGAGTAATTTGTGCATCACCTGTTCCTGGAGGCATATCAAGTAATAATACATCAAGCTCACTCCATAACACATCGCATAAAAGCTGCTCAATCGCTTTCATAACCATAGAGCCTCTCCACATTAATCCTTGTCCTTCTTCAATTAAAATTCCCATACTCATAAACTCAATTCCATAAGCTTTAACAGGACGGATTTTATTGCCTACTACTACAGGTTTTTCATTTTCAGCACCAAGCATTCTTGGCATATTAGGACCATATATATCAGCATCTAGCACTCCTACTTTTTTACCAAGTTTTGCAAGTGATAATGCTAGATTTAGAGTAGTTGTACTTTTGCCAACTCCACCTTTTCCACTACTAATCATCACAAAATGCTTAATTTGTGGAGCTAGATTTTTGATTTTTGGTCTTTTTACTTCTGGCTCTTCTAATTTTGGTTGAATGATTTTAAGCTCAAGTTTATAATGATTATTTCTAGCTATTGCTTCACATTCATTTCTAATAGCATTTGCTATTTCTACACTTGCAGCTGGAATTTCAATATCCATTAGGATAATATCTCCTGCTAATTCGCACCTTTTTACAAAACCAAAACTTACAATATCCTTTTGAAAATTAGGATATTTGACATTTTTGAATAGTTCAATTATTTCCATTTTTTTCTCCTTTTTTTACCTTTTATGCTAACAAAAAAAGTAAAATAATAAGATGAAATTTGTAATATTATTATTTTTACCATTATTATTGTTGGCAAATAGGCTTGAAATTTGTTATGTTGATGAAGATTATAAAAGAGTCGAAACATTTTTTGGACATATTTTTTTAGCTTACGGTGATAGAGCTGCTAGTTTTAACCTTGATAGTAACATGGATATAGCTAGTAATTTTAAGGCTTTATTTGGTACAAAGGCAATTTTTGAGATTTTAGAAAGGGATAAATTAATAGGGTTTTATCGTAAAGATAATAGAAATGTAACATGTTATGATATTAATGTTAGTGATATAGAACTAGCTAATATATCGGCTTTTTTTTACGAAGAAGATAAATATGATACATATACATTTTTACATAAAAATTGTGCTTCAGCGTTAAGTGAATATGCTAAACAATATAATGTATATTTAAAAAATAGTTTAGTTCCGGCTAAATTTGTAAGTTTGAATACTGATAAAAAACAAAATTTTTCTAATATTGGTATTTATTATTTATATGAAAATAATGTTAATAGAATTGATTTTAGATTAAGATTTTTAGAGATGAATCATAAATTTAGTCATAAATTAAGCCTTTTTACATTTAATAAGGATTTATTTTCTTTAATTGATTTAGCTGAATATAATAAATTTAGTTACGAATTGGATTTAGGTTATAAATTTAAAAAAAATCATTTATATACAAATTTCTTTTTAGGATATGAATATAAAGGTTTTTTTGTTGGAATTAATAATTATGGCTTAAATGGTGGATATATTTATAATAATGATAATTTTGGATTAAAATTAAGTGTTGATAAAAATAATCTTAAATTTTTAGCATATAAGGATTATAAAAATTTAAGATTTGAATTAATTACTAATAAAAAATTTGCTAAAATCGGTGTTTTATATATGTTTTAAGGATAAAAATGAAAAGTATAGCAGAAAATAAAAAAGCTAGATTTGAATACCATATAATAGATACTTTAGAATGTGGATTAGTATTGCAAGGTAGTGAAGTAGTAGCTATAAGGCATGGCAAAATTAATTTAAAGGATTCTTTCGTAAGAATAATCAAAGGAGAGGCTTGGCTTCTTGATTCTCACATAGGACATATGAATACAGCTAATAAATATTTTACACATGAGCAAAGAAGGGCTAGGAAATTATTATTACACAGGATGCAAATTGATAAATTAGTGGGTAAAATTTCAACAAGTGGTTATACCTTAGTAATTCTTAATTTATATTTTAAAAAAGGTATGGTAAAAGGAACTTTAGCCTTAGCTAAAGGTAAAAATTTAAGCGATAAACGCCAAGCGATAAAGGAAAGAGACCTTAAACGCGAGGCTAGGGAATATTGTTAATGTTTATTTGAGCTTTGTTTTGCTTTATTTATGCAACGATAAATACTTGATTCTGAAAGGTTTAATAATTGTGCTATCTCAGGAATTGAACCTTTTATATTAAATATTCCTTTTTCATAAATTTTATCTACTATACTCTGTCTATCTTTCGGTTTTAAATTTCTTTTTTTAAGTTCATCACAAGAAAATCCAGTGAGCTCTAAAATTAATTCATTCAAATCAAGACTTAACATTTCTTCATAGGCTTGTTCATCATTTGTAATTTCATGTCCTAGTAGTTGTGCTGCTATATTTTCAATTCTACTTTTATCATAATTTATACATAGCATTCCACTTAATTTATCACCTTCTTTTATAAAAAATGTACTTCCTTTTATATTTTTATTGCCAGCACTAGCTTTATAATTGCTTAAAAAATCTCTTTCTTCATATACTTTTTTATTTAATAATTCTAGTGCAAAGCCAGTTATAGGAGAATTAATACTTCTTCCGCTTATGTGATTATTTGCAATTTCTGCTATGCTAACCCCATCTTCACCAATGTCATGTAATACTATTTCATAGTCTTTACCTAAAGCCTGTGCTAAAAAATGAACTAATTTGATATATTCTGTTCTAGTTTTTTGCTCCATTTTATCCCCCATACATCTTTAAACTTAAAGATAAATTATATTAGTTTTTTATATTATTCTAAATTTGCAAATAATTTATTAAATTTAACTAATTTTTTATTACACAAAAATAAAAAATTATAATCCATCATTAATTATTTGTATGTGTAAATTTTTTAGCACTTCAAATGATATTTTTTGCATAAACAAATCGTTTGAACTAGTAGCACTAGCATCTATTAAAATATTAGAATTAGGACTTGCCGATTTTGCCATAATAGCGTTTGAGAAAACGCAAATATTACTCACAAGTCCTACTAACTCTATATTTTTATAATTTTTTGTGGCTATGAAATTTGCTAATTCAAGTGAGCCAAATGTATTTTTATAAAATTTTTTATAGTTTTTTGATAAATCATTTAAAGCTCCGTAAATTTCAATACCTTTTGTATTTTTTATACAATGTTTTATTGGTAAATTTTGCCCTTCAATACTACTTAAATAATCATCTTCATGGCAATCAATCGTAAATACTATATCATCATTATTTTTTTCATAAATTTTAAATTTATTGATAATGGCATTTTCAATTTTTAAAGCATTTTCAAATCCTAGCGACCCACTCACAAAATCATTTTGAAAATCTACTATTATTAAAAGATTTTTCATGAATTTCTTAAGCTTTCGTATTCGCTTGGAATTAGATTAAGCCTTACATCACAAGGACTAAAGCCAACTCGCTCACCTAATTTAAACAATACTTCAAGTGATTTTATTTGCTCATCTTTTAAACTAATACTATCATCGTTTGCATAAAGACTTAGATATTTATTAAGCTCATCTTCATTTACTCTCACTTCGTTTTTGCCAAGCAATATACGACTTAATAAAGCTTTATTTTGAGTAGCGACTTTGACTGCACGAGTTAGCTCATTTTCAATTTTAATTGCATCACTTAGCATTAAAGAGCGGCGTATTGCCATTCCACCAAGCGGTAAGGTAAGCACTTCGCCACATTCAGCCTTGCAAAACTCCGCCCAAATATCCCAAATCTCACGCTCAACTCTTAATTTATCACTAAAATTAAGAATACTCTCATGTATTAACACCCCAGCATCTACACTACCATCTAAAACAGCTTTTTCTATATCTAAAAAGTTCATATAAGTAATTCTTGCATTAGGATATGCTAGTTTAAAAATTAAAGCATTTGTGGTATTTTCCCCACTTAAAGCCACTTTAAAATTAGGTTTTAAAACCTTATCTTTTAGAGTGATTAGTTTTGGACCATAGCCATTGCCAAAACTAGTAGCACATCTTAGCAAGGCATATTCGCTTTGAATTTTAGGATACACAGCAAAAGAAATTGCACAAACATCATAAATATTATTTAAACTTGCTTTATTTAGCGTTTCTATATCATCAGCAACGCTAGTATAATTAAACTCCGAACTTATCCAACCATAGCGAATTGCTGCATACATAAAAATATCATCAGCATCAGGGCTATGAGCTAGGCTAATTTGCTTCATTTAAGCAACCTTTGAAAATGAATTTATGCTCTTTAGGTAAAGCTTCATAGATATTAAATGCAAGTTCTCTAATCTCTTTAAGTGCGGCTTTACTAGTTCTAAGAGTTAAGAAATTTTGTAAAGCTCTTGCATTTATACTCCAAGTAAGCTCGGTTTTATAGCATTCTGGCAAGGCATATTTAGCAATATCTTGTGTCATTCCTTCGGTATTTAAAATAATTCTTAGTTTTTCTAAAGCACAAATACTAGCATTATCAACCAAGCGATTTCCAGTTAGCACAATATATTTTTGTGCATTAGCAAAATCAAATTCCTTAAACTCACTTTCATTTCTTAGTTCTTTTAGAGTATATCTAGTGCTTTTTACTGATAAACTTGCGTGGCGGTGTCTTGCTAATTCTTGCAAACAAGCTCTTGAAATGCCTTGAATATAAAAATTATAATTTAAATGTTCAAGCGTGCTAGAGTGCTTATAAATATTTCCGATACGATTTATTAGTTCGCAGTCTTTTTCTCCTCCGTTATCGCCTTTATCAAAGCTTTGCCAACAAGTTCTCATAGCGTGAGAACAGATATTTAGTGGGGTGTAATTAAGTAGTGTAATTCTCATTATTTGCCTTTAATTTGATTTTTTTCATTATAGTTTTTTTATATAAATCTTAAGGAAACTTCAATGAATATGCTAAAAATCTCAATTTTAAGTATTTCCTTAGCAACCGTTACAGGTGGAGCTGCCGTTGCACCTGCTTTAGGACTTATTGCTAAGCATTTTTCAAATGATAGTGAATTACTTATTAAATTAATTATTACTTTACCTTCACTTTTTATTATCTTTTCAAGCTTAATTTTTGCAAAATTAGCAAATTATTTAAGCGTTAAGCAACTTGCTTTTATAGGTTTTATATTGTTTATAGTTGGCGGGGTTGCTCCATTTTTCTTAGATGACATAATTCAGGTTTTGGTGTTTAGAGCGATTTTAGGCTTAGGCACTGGCTTTTTAATGCCATTAAGTGTTTCTTTACTTGGCTTTTTATTTAAAAAAGAAGAGCAAGGAAAACTAATGGGACTTAGTGCAATGTGTAATCAATTAGGAGCAGTTATTACCGTTAGTTTTTCTGGCTTTTTAGCGTCAATTTCTTGGCAATATAGCTTTTTAATATATCTTTTTGCTTTGGTTTTATTTGTTTTAAATATGATTTTTTTACCTAATATAAAAATAGCGGAGAAAAAAAAGAAATTAGATTTAAGAAATATAAAAAATCTTAGTGGAATTTATATTAATTTATTTTTAGTCCAAGTTTTGTTTTTTAATTTTACGAATAATTTTTCAATAATTTATCAAAAAGAGCAAATCATTAGCGCAAGTTTTATTGGTGTAATTATGGGGCTTAATGGCTTATTTGGAGCAATTGCTTCTATGAAATTAGCAAATTTGATTAAAAAAATAAAAACAAAAATAAAAATTATTGGAACATTTATTTATATACTGGCTTTTTTATTATTTTCTATAAGGCTTAATAGTGTTATTGAGATTTTTGGAATAAATTTAATGTTGATTTTAGGAATACTTGGAGCTATATTAAATGGTATTGCTATGGGTTTGACATTGCCATTTTTCTTTTCACAAATTAGTACTAGGAGTAAAAAGCAAAATCTTGCTACAAATATGGCTGTAGCTAGTATAGCTGTTTTTAGCGGACAATTTTCTAGTCCTATAATTGATGGAATTTTTGAATATTTATTTAATCTTCATCATCCAAGAGATACTTTTTTAATAGCAACATTTATAGCAATATTCTTATTTATTTATAATCTTAGGTTAAAAATCAAATTAAAAAATTAAAAAAAAGGAAAGGTATGGCAAAAGCAAAAGAAACAGCAATAATTGATGATAAAGCAAAAGCTCTTGAAGCCGCACTTAAAAGTATTAATAAAACTTGTGGAGAAGGTGCTATTGTTAGATTTGGAGATAAGCCTATTGTAAAGGCTGAACCAATTTCTACAGGCTCGCTTGGACTGGATATTGCACTTGGAATTGGTGGGGTTCCTAAAGGAAGAATAATAGAAATTTATGGACCAGAAAGTAGTGGAAAAACTACTTTAACCTTGCAAATAATTGCTCAAGCTCAAAAAATGGGTTGCACTTGTGCTTTTATTGACGCTGAACACGCACTTGACCCTGTATATGCAAAAAATCTAGGTGTAATTACTGATGATTTATTAGTATCTCAACCAAGTTGCGGAGAAGAAGCATTAGAGATTGTAGAACGCTTAGCAAGTAGTGGAGCAGTAGAACTTATAGTAGTGGATAGTGTTGCTGCACTTACTCCTAAGGCTGAAATTGATGGAGAGATGGGAGATACTCATGTAGGTCTTCAAGCAAGACTTATGAGTCAGGCGTTAAGAAAATTAACATCAGTTGTAGCAAAAATGAACTCAATGGTAATTTTTATAAATCAAATTCGTATGAAAATAGGTCAAATGGGTTATGGAAGCCCAGAGACAACAACTGGTGGAAATGCACTTAAGTTCTATGCAAGTGTAAGAATTGATATTAGAAAAACAGCTACATTAAAACAAGGTGAAGAGCCTATTGGAAATAGAACAAAAGCAAAAATAGTTAAAAACAAAGTTGCACCTCCATTTAAATCGGCTGAATTTGATATAATGTTTGGCGAAGGCATTAGCTACGAGGGCGAATTGATTGATTATGGTATTAAGCTTGATATTGTAGATAAAAGTGGTGCTTGGCTTAGCTATGGTGGTAATAAATTAGGTCAAGGTAGAGAAAATGCTAAAATTTTCTTAAAAGAAAATAAAGAAATAGCAAATGAAATTGCAGAAAAAATTAAAGCTAGTATAGGCGAAAATATTACACTAGAAGGAGATGAAAGTTTTGAAAATAGCGAAGATTGATGCACTTGAAGTGCTAGATAGTAGGGGTAATCCTAGCGTTAAGGTTAAGGTAGTTTTAGAAAATGGTATTAGTGGCGAAGCAATAGTTCCAAGTGGTGCTAGCACAGGGATTAATGAAGCTTTAGAATTAAGAGATGGTGGGAGCTATTTCTTCGGTAAAAGCGTAAGTAAAGCAGTAAATAATGCTAAGCATGTTGCAGCTGGACTTATAGGCAAATGCGTATTTAATCAAAGAGAAATTGATGAGCATTTATTAGCAGTTGATGGCACGAGTAATTATTCTAGCTTAGGTGCTAATGCAGTTTTAGGAATTTCAATGGCAGTTGCAAAAGCAGGAGCAAATGCTAGTAATTTACCATTATATAGATATTTATGTGGAGAGTTTAACGCACTTCCTACACCTATGCTAAATGTATTAAATGGTGGAGCTCATGCTGATAATAATATAGATATTCAAGAGTTTATGTTGCTTCCAACGGGTTTTGATACTTTTAAAGAAAAATTATTCTCAAGTGCAATTACTTATCATACTTTAAAAGATATTTTAAAGAAAAAAGGTTTAAGCACAGCATTAGGAGATGAAGGTGGATTTGCACCTAATTTAAGAAGCAATGAAGAAGCTATTGAATTATTGTTAGAAGCTATTAATAAAGCAGGTTTTAGTGGCAAAATCAATCTAGCATTAGATGTTGCAGCAAGTGAGCTTTATAGTGATGGAAAATATGATTATGAGGGCAAAAAGCTAAGCAGCGATGAGATGATTAATGAATATGAAAAATTATTAAAATATCCTATTTTAAGCATAGAAGATGCACTTGCAGAGCAAGATTATGAAGGCTGGGTTAATTTAACTAAAAAAATCGGCTCAAGAACACAATTAGTAGGAGATGATTTATTCGTAACTAATGTTAAATTATTACAAAAAGGCATTGATGAAGGCATGGCAAATGCGATTTTAATCAAGCCTAATCAAATCGGCTCAATTTCTCAAACAATAGACGCTATTAAACTAGCTCACGCAAATGGTTATAATACTATAATGAGCCATAGAAGTGGGGAGAGCGAAGATAATTTCATAGCTGATTTTTCATTAGTTTGCAAGTATATTAAAACAGGTGCTCCTGCAAGGGGAGAAAGAACAGCTAAATATAATAGATTGCTTGAAATTGAAGCAGGATTTTAATGGATTTATTTAAAAAAGATGATGATAAATTTAGTATTTTAGGTGCTAGTTTATTTGATTTTTTAGAATTAATTTTATATGCAGCTATAATAGGATTTTTTGTATCGGCGGTTTTTTTGAGTGATTATTCTTTAACTACTAATGCTATTTTAGAAAATAAAATAGAAAATGTAAAAAAAGAAATTGTAGAATTAAATAGAGAAAATGCAGAGTTACAAAAAGCCTATTTTGAATTGTTAAGCATACAAGGTAATTATGATAATTGATTTTTCAAAATATTCAAGTGTAAAAATTGGTGGCATTTGTGATGTTAAAATAATTAATGAAGTTGTTCAAAATGATTATTTTATAGTTGGAAATGCTAGTAATTTATTAATAAATAATCCTAAAAATTTGGCTATTTTAGGTGATAAATTTGATTATATAAATAATTGCGGTGAAATTTTAGAAGTAGGTGCTAAGACTTCATCTTATAAATTTTTTGAATATTCTAAAAAGAATAATATAGGTGGATTTGAATTTTTATGCCATTTACCTGGTTTTTTAGGTGGTATTACTAAAATGAATGCTGGTATGAAAGAATTTGAAATTGCTAATTTTATTGAGAGTGTTAATGTTGATGGTAAATGGATTAAACCAAATTTTACTTATAGAAATAGTGATATTACCGGTACTATTTACGCAATAAGATTGAAAACAAACGATATTTTTAGTATTCAAAGATTAAATATGTTTAAGAAAATGCGAGAAAATCAGCCAAAAGGTGCTAGTTTTGGTAGTATTTTTAAAAATCCACAAGGCTTTAGTGCTGGTGCGTTGATTGAGAAAGTAGGGCTTAAAGGCAGGGTTAAGGGTGGAGCGAAAATTAGTGATATTCACGCTAATTTTTTAATAAATTTTAATAAGGCTACTTTTAATGACGCGATTTATTTAATAAATTTAGCTCGTGATGAGGTATTTAAAAAATTTAATGTTTTATTAGATAATGAGGTAATTATTAAGGAATAAGTATGGAAAAAGAGTTAGATAATGATACATTTATTATTACAAAAACAGATTTGAAAGGCTATATAACTTATGCTAATAAAGCATTTTTAGATATAGTAAATGCTAAAGAAAATGACTTATTAAATAAAGCACACAATATTATAAGACATCCTGATATGCCAAAAGCAATTTTTAGATATTTATGGAATGAATTAAAAGATAACAAAGAAGTATTTGCATTTGTAAAAAATAAAACATTTGATGGAGGTTATTATTGGGTGTTTGCTAATATTAGCACATCATATAATCTTGAAAAAGAGCCTATAGGTTATTATTCCGTTCGTCGTGCAATTAATAAAAATGCAAAAGATAATATTATAAATTTATATGCAAATATGTTAAAAATAGAGAAATTACAAGGTATTCAAGCATCATGGAATTATTTAAGAGATATTCTTAATGGTTTAAGTTATGATGAATTTGTTTTAAATTTACAAGGAAAATAAATGTTTTTTGATAGCTATAATGATAAATTATTAAAAGAAATTATAAATGTATTAGATAATGCATCAAAAGGATATTTAGAGCCTAGAGTAAGTGGTATTAAAGATAATAGTAAATATTCTTTATTAGCTCATAGTATTAATAATTTATTAGACCAAATAGAAGTATGGCAAAGAGAAGTAGCAAGCTCTATTGAATTTGCATTTGCTAGTAAATGTTATAGAAATATTGATACTGTAGGATTAAATGGAAGGTTTAAAGATACAGCAAAAGATATATCAAATGCAATTATTAGTATCGCAAAAAGTTTATATGCACAAAAAATTAATGAATTGGGTATATCAATACAACAAAATAGCAATGATTCTAAGATAATAGAAATTTTAAGTGATGCTTTATTGAATAATAAAGGTAGTTTAAATCATATTTTAAAAACTTCAGAAGAAATAGCAAATGATGCAAATGTTACAAAGGTAAAAGTTGAGAGTTTAGCAAATAGCTCTAAGGATTTGCAACATTACATACAATTATTTAAAGAATTAATAAATTCTTTGAATGAAAAAGCAAATGAAATTTCAAAGATAGTAGAGATTGTAAAGGATATAACGGATCAAACACAACTTTTATCTTTAAATGCAGCTATTGAAGCAGCTCGTGCAGGTGATTATGGTAAGGGATTTGCTGTGGTCGCTGATGAGGTTAGTAAGCTTGCAAATAATACACAAGATGCTACAAATATAATTAGTTTAAATATAAATTCTTTAAAAGATAGCGTTAATAAATGCTTAGAGTATTCTAATAGTATAAGTGGTATTAGTGATGAAAATATGGCTAGAACTAATGAATTTTATGATACATTAAATTCTTATAAAGTTTTATCAAATGATAATTATATTAGGGCTAAAGATTGTAATATTTCTCAAAATAATTTATTTATACAAATATATCTTTTGTTATATAAAAATAATGCGATTGAGTGTTTACTGAATAAAAATTTAAAACAAAATAAAAATTTAGAAGAAAGTATTTTGCATTCTATAAAAATTACTTTAAGACATAAATTTCAAGAAGTTTTATCGCTTTATGATAGATTATATGCGAGTGATGATATACAAGAGCAAATAGCATTAGCTAAAGAATTCGAAGAAAGTATTTTTCATTTGTGTAAAGAATGTTAATTAAATTTATTATTTATATTTTGCATTAATTATTTTAATCTAATACTAATTTAGTATTAGATTAAAAATTATAAGCAAACCCTAAATTTACATTGTAGTTATTATTAAAGTGTTTTGTAATACTCTTAGTTAAGTCTAAACCTATGCTTGTATTAGGACTAGGTTTATAATCAATTCTAAAT
>NZ_JANYME010000014.1 GCF_026616895.1 Campylobacter sp. MG1 | reverse complement strand
ATCATTAAAACACGAATTTAAGGACTTTGCAATATTAATTCAATTTTGTGCATTTTGTAAAATTTCTATTTGTTACACATGCGTATTTTTGTGTGTTAATTTGACCTATATTAAAAACTGTTTAAAATTCTGTTTAAAGTTATTTTAAGCATTTTTAAAAACAAGTAATTTTACAAAATTTCATTCTTTTATATGTAATATATATATTATTTTTACAATAAATATTTACATTAATTTATTTTATTAATTTTTATACTAATGGTATTTAGTTTGATTTATATAAATGCGGTTAAATGCGACAAATAATAAAATATCTAATTGAAATTTACCCACATTTTTTAAGTTTATTAATTTAATTGATATTTCTATAATAAAACATAAATTTATTAAGATTTGAATTAATTTTTTTTGATTTGCTTAAATTTATATCTAACTAAAATATTTAGTTAGATACAATTTAACTTCATTATTAAATTAATTGATTTTAATAATGAAGTATTTTTAAATTTTTAGGTTCTAAATTCATTTAGCTTTTTATTTAGTTGTTCTGTCATTTCACTTAGATGATTTGCTGCACTTGCAATTTCTTCTACACTTCTTGTATTTTCATGTGTTATTACATTTATGTTGCTAACACTATCTAATATATTACCAATATTTTTGCTTGTGTTTATATAATCATTTACAGTTTCTTCACTTATATGAACTGTATTATGCATTACTTTACCCATCTCATTTATTTTTTCTTGTGTTGAATTAGCCACATTTGTTAGTTCACTTATTTGTCTTGAATTAGTACTCATTTGTTCGCTAGTATCTTTAATTCCTTGAACTATTACGCTAATTGTTGCATTTATTTCACTAAGACTTTTTTGAGTTCTTTCAGCTAAGCTTCTTACTTCATCAGCTACAACTGCAAAGCCACGACCATGTTCACCTGCACGAGCTGCTTCAATCGCTGCATTTAGAGCTAATAAATTTGTTTGATCTGCTATATCGTTAATTATTTCTAAAATGCTTTTAACATTATCAGCTTCTTTACTTAATTGTTCTATTTTATATGCTAAAGAACTTTCTATCGCAGCACTTGCGTTAATTTGATTACTTAATGTATTAATAGCAATATTTGCTTCATCTATATATTTAGTAGCATTTGATAGTTCATTTTTACCTTTAGTTGCATTTACCACACCATTTTCTAAATTTATTTTAGTATTTAATCCTTGTTGTGAAATTTCATTTACTATATTACTACCTTCTTCTGCACGTTTTCCAGTTTGAAGACTTGTATGACTTAATTCATTTGCTATTGAAGCATTTTCATTTGAGATATCTTTTGCTTGTGCAATTAATATTCTAATTTTTTCTAAAAATACATTGATAGCTTCGCAAGCTTGAGCTATTTCATCTTTTCCATTTATCTCTAGTTTTTTAGTTAAATCACCATTGCCACTGCAAAGTTCTTGAGATTTTATTTTTAGGTTATTTAAAGGACTTGAAATTTGTGTTGCTATAAATATTATTAGCAAAATCAATATAGCACTAGCTATTATTAATGCTGATATTATAAAGGTTGTATTAGATTTATTAATTACATTATTTATGTTTTTATTTATATTATCAATGTTTGATTTAGCTACATTTAAATCTATGGTACATCCGTATATTATGTCTAAATTTTCATCTTTCTTAGTAAAAGTTATAATTGTTCTATTTACTTTCACTACATCATCATAAAATTTAATTTCTGTAAATCCTCCGTTTGGTTGCAAACCTTTATCTATAAATTGTTTAACATAGCTATTTCCATTTGCATCTTTATCAAATGTATAATCTTTACCAATTTTTTCCTTATGATAGTGTGATAAATATACTCCTTTTAAATTTGCCGAAAAAAACCTTATTGTGTCATTTTTTAAATCTATATCTTGTAGATATTCAACAATACTTTGATATGCATCATCAGCTCCATCACCTGATTTTATAAAATCATCGTGCATTTTACTGGTATAATGATAAATTCCATAAACTATACTTTTTGCAGTATTTCTAGCATTTTCAATTACTATGGTTTCTGTAGATTCTTCAGTCATTTTTGTTATTTTATTCATAGCATTATTTGCTAGATAAATTAGACTAGAACACATTATTATTAATGCTAGTAGTACACACAAAGAAATTTTATAAGAAATTTTCATATATTCTCCTTATTTTAAAGTAATATTATTTTAGCAAGCAATAAAAAGCTAAAAAATCCTAAAGCATCGGTGGTTGCTGTTAGTAAAACCGCACTACCTAGTGCAGGGTCAAATCCACATTTTTTTAATACCAAAGGTATTAATGAGCCAATTAAACCTGCAAAACCTAAATTTAAAATCATTGATATAAATATCACAAGGCTTAGCATTGGGATTGAAAACCAAAAATACGCAACAGCTCCTAAAACAATGGCAAAAATCGTTGCATTTGAAAATGAAATCGCAATTTCTCTTAATAATATATGTTTTGAATTCTCATAACTTAATTCACCTAAAGCAAGTTTTCTAATAGTTACGGCAAGTGCTTGTGAGCCAGTATTTCCACCCATTGATGCAACTATTGGCATCAAAGCTGCAAGTGCTACTAATTTTTCTATTGCATCAGAAAACATTGCGATAACATGGGCTGAAATTAGCGAAGTAATTAGATTTACAATAAGCCATTTAGCTCTACTTTTAGCTGCTTTTATGGTATTTTCATCTTCGCTATCAATATCTCCAACCCCTGCAAAGTTATACATTTGCTCTGTTGCATAGTCTTGGATTAAGTCGTGTATATCATCATAAGTTATTCTTCCTAATAATTTATTATTATTATCAACTACAGCAATTACACTTAAATCATAGTCTTGAACCATAGAGATAGCATCATTTATAGTGTCGTAATCTCTTATGTAATACAAATCTTTTATCAATTCTTCATTTTTATCTAAAATTTGCTGAAAAGTATCTTTAAATTCATATAAAATTAAATCCCCTACATGTAAACTATAGATTAATTTATTATCATCATCAGTTATAAAAAGTCTTATGATATTTTCTATTTCTTCACTTTTTTTAAGTTCTTTATATTTACTAATAGCACTTTCTAAGGTATCGTTAAGTTTTGCTGTAAAGACTTCAGTTTGCATATATGCACCAGCTTTTTCATCATCGTAGCGTTTTAAGAATAAAATATCATCTTGTTCGTCTTTACTAAGATTTGAAAAAATTCTATTTGCTTTTTCATCATCAATTTCTTCAATGCTTTGCATTAAATCAGTTGCGTCATCGCTTTCTAATTCGCCTAATGCTAAAGCTAGTTTTTTGCTTGAAGTAAGCTCTAATACATCACTTAACATATGATCAGGCATAAGTGCTGCTGTATTACCTAAGTCTTCGTCATCAAGACTTTTAATTATATTTTCATAGGCCTCATAGTCATCATTTTTTATTATTTTTAGGGCTTCTAATAATTCAGCATAGCTAACATCTTTTTCATCTAAAAAATCTTGTATTATTTCAAAAGCTACTGCTGTATTTTTCATATTTTAGTTCAGCTCCACAATATTTTCAAAATTTTCCTCTTTAATAGGTTTTAAATCATTTTTAATAATATTTTGTATTTCATTTATACATTCTTTAGATAATTCTTTAAATTTATTCTTTTCTTTACCATTTAGTTTTTCAGTAACGACTTTTACTACTTTTGCAGGATTTATAGCCTTATTGTTTTTATACATACCAAAGTGTAAGTGTGGTCCTGTGCTAAGCCCTGTTGTGCCTACATAAGCTATTATTTGACCTTGTTTTACGCTATCACCATTTTTAAATTTACCAAAACGACTAACATGAGCATAAAGCGTCATATATTCGCTGTTATGTGTAATTTGAATAACATTACCATATCCACCTTTAACGCCTCTAAATGTGACCTTACCAGAAGCAGCAGCTTTTATAGGTGTTCCTGTAGGGGCAGCATAATCAATTCCTAAGTGAGCTCTATATTTTTTTAAAATAGGATGAAATCTACCTGGATTAAATGGAGAACTTACTCTAACATTCCCAACTGGTAGTATAAATGCATAGCTTTGTAGTTGTCTTCCGTTTTCGTCATAAAATTCATCATCGCTAAATTTAAATATATAATAAGGTTTTTTATTAACTTCTACCATTGCGGCCTTAATATCTAAATCACCATAAAGTTTTCCTAATCTTCTTTTTTGTGTATATATGATGGCTACTTTATCTTCTTTTTTCATTCCTCTATAATTAATTGAACCACTATAGGCTTTAAGTACTGCACTAGCTAATTTTGAATTTTGAGTTACATCAACTATATCTTGATATACTGATTTTTGAACTTTAAATGTTAATTTCATATCCTCTATTTTATAAGATACAGGAGTAAAAGTTATTGCATATTCATCATTTTCATTTTTATAAATTTGTATTTGTAATTCTTCACTTATTGGTATTAAAACTTGTTCTATATTGTCATTTTCATCTTTTAAAATTTGATACTTTATTCCAGCTATAATTTCAGCGGTTAATTCTTTGTCTTCTTTGTCTAAGTTATGGTATATACTTAAAGGAATTGAATTTTTTTGTAAAAATATTAAGAAACTCTCTCCTTTTTCCCATACTAATTCATCCATTTTTAAATTTTTTGCATATAAAAAATTCATCAAAACAAATGCAATTAATATGATTTTTTTCATAAATTCCCTTTAAAAGTAAAATAATTCTAAAATAAAGGTAAACATTTTACTTTTTTTTGCTTATAATTCAGTAATTTATTTTAAAGGAATTTTTATGTTTAAGTATTTTTTTCTGTTTTTTTTTATGTTGGGAAATTTATTTGCTAATACCATTATCGGAAAGATACAAAAAATAGATAATGATTTTGCTTATGTTGAAATTTTACCTAGTGTAAATGTTAAGGATTTAAATTTAGGTGTTTTTGTATTAAAGAATGTTGGTGATAATTCTAGTATTGTAGCTAGAGGTAGTTTTGTAAATATTGATAATAATATTGCTAAATTTGAACTTTATACTTTTTCTGATTTAAAACAAAGTGCTTTGCCTATACCAGTTATTATGCCTAGTGTTGATGATGATGTGATATTAAATAATTTTATTGATAAGACTATATTAATAGCACCCAATAAAGAAAAATATGAAAATACAATGATTAGGTATAATAATTTTGATTTTATAAATCCTAATATTTTAGCTGCGAAGATTTATAAAGATTCTCAACTTTTACCTACTAGAAATGATTTTAGGGATTTTTGCAAGACTTGGGCTATTGGTAGTGTTATGATTGTTTTAAAAGATAGGATATCTCTTTATGAATGTTCTTCATTAAAATTAATTACTGACTTAGAAATCAATATTGACAATAATAGTATTGAAAATTTAAATTTTTATTCAGACGTAGCTAAAAATTTAGGTGAAAAAATTAATTATTTTGATTATTATACAAAAATTTTTAATAAAATAAAATCAGGAGAGTGAAATGAAAAATATTGCAATCATTGGTGCAACAGGTGCTGTAGGCGAAGAAATATTAAATGTATTAAATGAATACAATTTTCCAGTAAAAGAACTAAGATTATTAGCTAGTAAAAATAGTGCTGGTAAAGAGATTGTATGGCGTGATGAAACTTATGTTATAGAAGAATTAGATGAGCATAGTTTTGATGAAGAAGATGTTGATATAGCATTCTTTTGTGCGGGTGGAAGTATAAGTGAAAAATATGCAAAAATTGCAGCAAATAAAGGTGCTTTGGTTATTGATAATACAAGTTATTTTAGAATGATGAATGATGTGCCTTTAATAGTGCCTGAATGTAATCCTGGTGATTTTGAAAAACATAAAGGAATAATTGCAAATCCAAATTGCTCAACCATTCAAATGGTGCAAGTATTAAAACCACTTGATGATGTATTTGATATAGAAAGAGTTGATGTTAGCACTTATCAAGCGGCAAGTGGAGCAGGGAATTTAGGTATGAGTGAGCTTATGGAAGGTCTTCAAAAAGTATTTGCTTTTGAAGAAATTAAACCATCAAAATTTACTTATCAACTAGCATTAAATCTAATTCCTCAAATTGATGTATTTACTGATAGTGGCTATACAAAAGAAGAGCTAAAAATGGTAAATGAAACTCAAAAAATTATGAATAAAAAAATGCAAATTAGTGCTACTTGCGTTAGAGTGCCAGTACTTAGAAGTCATAGCGAAAGTATTACAATTACTTTTAAAAATAATGTAGATTTAACAAAAGTAAGAGAGATTTTAAGTAAAGCTCCAAGCGTTGTATTGATGGATAATCCAAATACAAAAGCACATAATGAAGATAGTGAAAATGAAGAGTTACGCTATCCAATGCCTTTATTTACAAGCAATACAAATGAAACTTATGTTGGTAGAATTAGAGTTGATTTAAATAACCCTAAGATTTTACATTTATGGTGTGTAGCTGATCAAATTCGTGTTGGAGCAGCAACTAACGCAGTAAGAATTGCTTTATTATCTTTATAACCGTTAAGTAACGGTTATTTATTGTTTTTAATTATATATTCAACACACTCTAGTGGAGTGTTGAATATTATGTCGTTTTCATTATCAAAATTTGACAAATCAGCATATTCAAATAATGTAACAAGTGCTTTTACACCAGCATTTTTAGCAGCTTGAGTATCATTTAATGTATCTCCTATCATATATACTTTATCAAATTCAAAAATTTCTTGTAAACATTCTTTACTTAATGTAGTTTCTTTATTTGCTAAAATACTTAGAGCTTTAAAAATAGGTTCTGGATTAGGTTTGCATTTTTTTACTTCATCACCACCAACTATTACATCAAAATAATTCAATATATGAAAATCATTTAATATTTCTTTAGCAAAAATATGTGCTTTAGTAGTTACAAGTCCTACTTTAGCAAATTTATGTGCTAATTCTACAGCTTCTTTTGCTTGTGGTAGAAGTGTTGTATGAATCTTATATATATCTTTATAATACTGTCTATACAATCTAACAACTTCTTTTATTTGTTCATTTTTTACACCCATAGTAGCAAACATTTCTTCTAAAGATTTTCCTATTAATTTTTTTATTTCATTATCATCTAAATTTATTTTTATATCTTTTAAAGCTAATTTGAGACTAGATACTATAGGCTTGGTTGAATCAATTAAAGTTCCATCTAAATCAAAAAATATAATCATTTGAATCCTTTTTTATTTTAAGCTTAGCAAATTAAAGCTAACTTATTGACAATTTATAAATTTAATTATAAAATCTAATTTAATTGACTATATCAACTATTAGGAATAACATGTTTTTTAAAAAAATTACATATGCAAATAGAAAAATTATCAGTAAAGTAAATGAAATTTTAAAGCCGTTTAATATTAATGCTACTGATTGGAGAGTGTTTTATTATCTTAGCTCAACAAAAAGTGCTAGTTTAAGTGAGATTTGCGAGTTTTATCAGATGGATAAGGCTATTGCGTCTAGGATTTGTAAGAAACTAGAAAAAGCAAATTATTTAGAAATTTCAAGCTCAAATGATAAAAGAGAAAAAATCATTTCACTTAGTTTAAAAGGCAAGGAATTGTTTTTTGATGCAAATATTTTAATTTCTAATTACGAAAAGCAAATTTGTGATGATTTAGATTATGCTGAATTTGGATTGTTCATTAATATGCTTGATAAAATCAATAAAAAATTATAAGGAGTTTTTATGGGATTATCCAAAAAGTATAATATTTGGAATAAGAATTTTATTTGTGTTTTTATTATTAATTTTGTTATTTGTTTAGTGTTTTTTATTACTACTATTGCTTCTACAGATTTTGCAAAAACTATATTACAATCTAGCACAGCAATAGCAGGTCTTGCTAATGGTATTTTTGTAATTGGAGCACTATTATCAAGACTTTATTTTGGCTCAATTATTGATAATATAAACATAAAAAAAGTTATGATTATTAGTTTAGTTTTGTATTTTATACCTAATTTATATTACTTGTTTTTATCAACTAATTTTGAATTAATATTATCAAGATTGCTTGCTGGTATGTGTTATGGTGCATGCTCTTGTGCTTGTGGTGCTGCAGTAGCTAGACTAGTGCCTAGCAATAAAAGAGGAATTGGTATAGGATATTATGCGGTTAGTGTTGTATTAAGCTCTGCCATTGGACCATTTTTAGCAGTATATTTAGTGGGTAAAAATAATTTTAATTTATGTTTTATAATTTCTTTGATTAGTATATTAATAGCATTAATTTCAAGTGTAGTAATAAAAGTTAAAAGATTTAGAAAACATAAGATAAATCATGTTAAAAAATCTTTTTCAATTTTTAATTACATTGAAAAATCGGTTTTGGGTGTTGCTTATGTTGTATTTTGTATGGGTTTTGTTTATGGAGCAATTATTGCTTTTATAAGTTCTTATTCAAAAGAGCTTAATTTAATTGAAGCAGGTTCATTATTTTTTGTATTTTATGCTTGTATTAGTGTGTTTTCAAGACCAATTTCAGGTAAAGTATTTGATAAAATAGGTGCGGATTATGTAATAGTTCCTTCTATTTTGTTTTATGTAGCAAGTTTAATAATTTTAGCTTATACAAACAATTCTTTAATGATGTATTTATCGGCTATTTTTTGTGCTTTAGGATATGGAAATGCCACTTCAAGTCTTCAATCACTTGCTATAAAATTATCTCCTAAAGAGAAAATGGGCTTAGCAAATTCAACATTTTTTATAGCTTTAGATGTTGGAATGGGTATTAGTCCTTATTTGTTAGGTTTGATTGAGCCTAGTTACGGGCATTCTAGGATTTATGAAATATGTGCGGGGATAATTTTGTTTTCTTTAATATTGTATTATGCCTTTGTTATGAGAAAATCAAAAGATTTTAAAAAAGATTTAAAAGATTATGAAGATAATTTTTTAGAAAAAAATCACTCGGATATTATCATTAAAGACTAGGAGAAAATATGAAATTTAGTGGAAAAAATGTATTAATTACAGGTGCATCTAAAGGCATTGGTGCTGAAATAGCTAGAGTTTTAGCGGGATTTGGTCTAAAAGTATGGATTAATTATCGTTCAAAACCTGAACTTGCAGAGAATTTAAAACAAGAAATTGAAAAAAATGGTGGTAAAGCAGCAATTATTTGTTTTGATGCAAGTTGTGAAAGTGATTTTACAAATGCTATTAAAACAATAATTGATTGCGATGGAGAATTAAGTTATTTAGTAAATAATGCAGGAATTACAAAAGACAAATTAGTTTTAAGAATGAGCGAAGCTGATTTTGATGATGTTATAAAGGCTAATTTAAATTCAACTTTTATAGGTTGTAAAGAAGCATTTAAAGTAATGAGTAAAAAGCGTTTTGGTAGTGTTGTAAATATTAGTTCAGTTGTTGGTGAGATGGGAAATGCAGGTCAAGTAAATTATTCTGCTAGTAAAGGTGGGGTTATTGCTATGACTAAGTCTTTTGCTAAAGAAGCAGCTAGTAGAGAAGTTCGTTATAACGCAATTACTCCAGGATTTATAGAAAGTGATATGACAGATGTATTAAGCGATGAAATTAAACAAACTTATTATAAAGCAATTCCACTTGCTAGATTTGGTAAACCTAGCGAAGTTGCAAATGCAGTTGCGTTTTTATTAAGTGATTATTCTAGTTATATTACAGGTGAGATTTTAAAAGTTAATGGCGGAATGTATGTGTAATTTATTTACACTTTTTTGTAAGAATACGAGTTTAATTTTATTTTAGGAGAAAAAAATGTCTATTTTTGAAGATGTTAAAAAAGTTATTGTAGAAGAATTAGGAGCTGATGAAGCTAGTATTACACCTGATGCTAAAATTATTGAAGATTTAGGTGCAGATTCACTTGATGTAGTTGAATTAATTATGGCTTTAGAAGAAAAATTTGATATTTCTATTCCTGATGAAGATGGTCAAAAAATCGCAACAGTTAATGATATAGTAAAATACATAGAAGCAAAAAAACAATAAGGATTTAAATTGAGAAGAGTAGTAGTAACTGGCATTGGAATGATAAATGCCCTTGGGCTTGATAAAGAAAGTTCGTTTAAGGCGATTTGTGATGGAAAAAGCGGTGTTGGAGAAATTACTCTTTTTGATACCAGTGATTTAAGTGTTAAAATTGCCGCAGAAGTTAAGGATTTCGATCCTTTAACAGTATTAAATGCAAAAGATGTTAAAAAAGCTGATAGATTTATTCAACTTGGATTACACGCCGCAAAAGAAGCTATAAGTGATGCTAATTTTAAAATGGCTGATGGCGTGATTAGTGAAGTTGATTTAGATGAATTTGGAGTAGTAAGTGCAGCAGGAATTGGTGGCTTACCTAATATTGAGAAAAATTCTAATGTATGTTTGCAAAAGGGCGCAAGCAGGATTTCGCCTTTTTTCATACCTTCAGCTCTAGTTAATATGCTAGGGGGAATGGCTTCAATTGATTATAAATTGAAAGGTCCAAATTTATCTTGTGTAACTGCTTGTGCAGCAGGAACTCACGCAATTGGCGAAGCTTATAAAACAATAGTTTGCAATCAAGCAAATAAAATGTTAGTAATTGGAGCTGAATCAGCTATTTGTGCAGTAGGTATAGGTGGATTTGCTTCAATGAAAGCTTTATCTACTAAAAATGATACTCCAGAAACAGCTAGTAGTCCATTTGACGCTAGTAGAGATGGCTTTGTTATGGGAGAAGGTGCAGCTGCTCTTGTTTTAGAAGATTATGAAGATGCTAAAAAAAGAGGTGCTAGAATATATGCTGAAGTTATAGGGTTTGGTGAAAGTGCAGATGCAAATCATATAACTTCTCCAGCTTTAGATGGTCCATTAAGAGCTATGAAAAAAGCTTTATGTATGGCAAAGGGATTTGATTGCTCTGCTAATAAAATTAAAATTGATTATATTAACGCACACGGAACATCAACTCCAGCTAATGATAAAAATGAAACAGCAGCAATGAAAGAATTGTTTAAAGATGATATGCCTTTAGTAAGTTCTACAAAAGGTCAAACAGGACATTGTTTAGGTGCTGCTGGTGCTATTGAAGCAGTAATTTGTCTAATGGCTATGAGAGATAGTATAGTTCCACCTACAATAAATTATAAAAACCCTGACCCTGATTGTGATTTAGATTATGTGCCTAATGTGGCTAGAAAGCATACAATTAAAACAGCTATGAGTAATTCGTTTGGTTTTGGTGGAACGAATGCTTCAGTGATTTTTAGAAAATTGGATTAATTAAGATGGCAGCTTATTTAGATTTTGAGAAAAATATTCAACAATTAGATGAAGATATTATTAATGCTAATATTAAAGGCGATATAGAAGCAGTTAAGATTTTAAAAAAGAATTTAGAAAAAGAATTAACAAAAACCTATAAAAATTTAAGTGATTTTCAAAAGCTACAGCTAGCAAGACATCCTGATAGACCATATTCTCTTGATTATGTGAGAATAATTTTAAAAAATGCCCATGAATTACATGGAGATAGAGCATTTAGAGATGATCCTGCTATAGTTTGTTTTGCTGGTTATATTGGCGAGCAAAAAGTAATGTTAATAGGCGAACAAAAAGGTCGTGGAACAAAATATAAATTACATAGAAATTTCGGTATGCCACATCCAGAGGGTTATCGTAAGGTTTTAAGATTTGCTAAAATGGCTGAAAAATTTAAAATACCTATTGTATTTTTAGTAGATACTCCAGGTGCTTATCCTGGAGTAGGAGCTGAAGAGCGTGGTCAAAGTGAGGCAATTGCTACAAATTTATATGAATTAAGTGCTTTAAAAACAATAATTATTTCTATAGTAATTGGAGAAGGCGGAAGTGGTGGAGCTTTAGCTTTAGGTGTAGCTGATAAATTAGCTATGCTTAAAAATTCAGTGTTTTCTGTAATATCTCCTGAAGGTTGTGCTGCTATATTATGGAATGACCCAAGTAAAAGTGAAGCTGCAACAAAGGCTATGAAAATAAGTGCTGATGATTTATATGAGCAAGGATTAATAGATGATATTATAGAAGAAGGCATTGCTCATAGAAACAAAGAGATTACTGCAAATAATATACAAAATTATGTTTTAGAAAAAATAGAAGAACTAAAACCATTAAATCTTGATGAATTGGTTGCAAAAAGAATGCAAAAAATTCTCAAATTGGGTTCTTTTAATGAAGACAAATAA
Source organism: Campylobacter sp. MG1 (assembly GCF_026616895.1). Classification (NCBI taxonomy): domain Bacteria; kingdom Pseudomonadati; phylum Campylobacterota; class Epsilonproteobacteria; order Campylobacterales; family Campylobacteraceae; genus Campylobacter; species Campylobacter sp. MG1. The sequence continues at coordinate 13,060 of NZ_JANYME010000014.1, read as the reverse complement.
TATTTATCCAAGTATCTTACTTGGATAATTTTAGGTTTGTATATGAAATATGTTTTTTTACTCAATATGGGTGGTGTAAATCAAATTGATGAATGTGAAGTATTTTTAAAAAATATGTTTAATGACCCAAATATTTTGGGAATAAAATCAGATTTTTTAAGAAGTCTTGTAGCGTTTATGATAAGAAAATTTCGTATTAAATCTATGAAAGAAAATTATAATAAAATAGGTGGTAAAAGTCCTTTAACTAAAATCCAAAAATCTCTTTGTGATAAATTAAATTCTTTGCAAAAAGATTTTCATTTTGATTTTATATCAACTTATGTTCCGCCTTTTGCTAAAGAAGTCTTAGCTAAATATGATTTTAAAGATAATGATGAAATAATACTATTTCCTTTATATCCACATCATTCTATAACTACTACCACATCATCTTTACAAGATTTTTATAAAAATTTTGATAAAAAAATCAGTATAAAAGAAATACCTTATTTTTACCAAGATGAGCTTTATAATAATATTATTTTAAATGAGATACAAAAATATAAAAATATTGATTGCTTGATAATATCAGCACATTCTTTACCGATAAAAACTATAGAAAAGGGTGATATTTACGAAGAGCATATAAAAGAACATTTTGCTATATTAAAGGATAAATTACAAAACGATTTTAAAGAAATTAAATTAGCTTATCAGTCAAAATTAGGACCTGTAAAATGGTTAGAGCCTGCACTTAGTGATGAGTTAGATAAATTAGGCAATAAAAGTGTTTTAATATATCCACTATCATTTTGTATTGATTGTTCTGAAACTATTTTAGAATTAGATATTGAATATAGACATCAGTACAAAGGTGATTATAATGTTTGTAAATGCCCAAATGATAGTGATAAATTTGTAGAGTATATTTTAGCTAAAGTAAAAAATATTTAAAGATTAATTAAAATTCAAATATACTAAAAGTTCTTTATTATTATGATTTTTTATACTAAAAGTATTGCCTAATGCTTCGTTTAAAGTCCCACTATTTAGATATTTAAAATTAAAATTATTTAGCTCATATTTAAGGTTTTGTGAGCTAAATTTAGCTCTTTTATCAAGGCAAAATAATGATATTTGCTGACCTTTGTAAGAATTAGCAGTAAAATCAGTATTTTTTATAAAAAATTCCCCGTAATTTGTGATTAATTTTAGATTTATTGTCTTATTAAAGCGATTTTTTAATTTAAAATATTGAAACAATAAAGCTATATTTGCTATAAAATGATCATCTCTTTTGCCCCCAGCACCAAGGATAAAAATATCACTAAAATCCATTGATAAAGCGTATTTATAGGCTTTTGTTAAGTCATTCGTGTTTTGATTTTTTACTTTAATTATTTTTGCTTTTGTTTTTAGATTTTGAAAACTATCTAAATCCCCAATAATTACATTAGGCTCATAATTATTAGCCAAAAGCAAATTAGCAGCACCATCACAAGCTATTAAAAAATCAGCATTTTTTAGATAATTTAAGGTTATTTTATTGGTGCAAAACTCCCCATTAGCCATAATTACGCAAGTCATTTTAAATCCTTTTTTACTTTTTTGATTACTAATAAAGCAAATATTAATAAAAAAAAGATAATATAACGCTTTTAAATTACACCAATTTGGAGGTCAAAATGGCTTTGGATTCGGCAAGAAAAGCTGAAATTATCAGTAAATACGCAAGATTTGGTGGCGACACAGGTTCGTCTGAAGTTCAAATTGCTTTACTTACAGAAAGAATTGCAATATTAACAGAACATTTACAAGTTTTTAAAAAAGATTTTTCATCAAGATTAGGACTACTTAAATTAGTTGGTCAAAGAAAAAGACTTTTAAAATATTTAAAAGCTACAAAATATGATGTTTATGTTAAATTAATCAATGATTTAGGTCTAAGAGACAAATAATCAAAAGCCCCTTTTGGGGCAAATAATTATGATTTTATACGATAATTTAGAAGAAATAACTTACCTTGAAAAAATAGTTTCTGTGCTAACTAATAGTGATGTTGAGTTAGTTTTTATAAATAATGATGGAATGCAAGAAATTAATAAAAATACAAGAAAAATTAATAAAACTACTGATGTACTTAGTTTTCCACATGATAATTCTTTTTTAGATACAAATTTTTTAGGTTCTATAGTTATTAATACTGAATTAGCTGCAGAAAAGTCACAAGAATTAGGACATAGTTTAGAAAATGAAATATCATTGTTGTTTATACATGGTTTATTACATTTACTAGGTTATGATCATGAGATAGATAATGGGGAAATGAGATTAAAAGAAATTGAATTAATAAATAAATTTAATTTACCAAAAAGTCTTATTGTAAGAACTTTAGATTAAATTTTTTATTATAATATATCTATATTAGTTTAAAAGGAAAGATTATGGAACAAAATGCTTTATTAAATTTTTTACCGCTTATTGTATTATTTGCAATTTTTTATTTTTTAATTATTCGCCCACAACAAAAACAAGCAAAAGCACATAAAGAAATGCTAAATTCACTTACTAAAGGTGATAAAATAGTTACTAATGGTGGTTTAATTGTTGAAGTTGTGAAAGCTGAAGATGAATTTTTAAAAATTAGAATAAATGATGAAGTTGTCGCTAAATTAGATAAGAATTTTGTAGCTAGAAAAATAGAAAATAATGTAGTTTCAGAAACAACAAAATAATGCAAAAGAATCAAGTAAAAAGTATTACATATCGTTTTTATGTTTTAATTTTTGTTACGTTATTTGGTGTTATTTTAAGTTTACCTAGTTTTTTTAATATCAATGGTCCTAAGATTAATTTAGGACTCGATTTGCAAGGTGGACTTCATATGCTTTTAGGTGTTGAAACTGATGAAGCTATAAAATCTAAAGTTAAGTCAATAGCTTCAGGTATTAATTATTCTTTTAATAAGGATGATATTTTAACAGATGGTTTCAAAAATACTGACAATGTAATAAAATTTGAATTAATTGATGTAGATGGCGATAAATTAAAAGTTGATAAAATATTAAGTGAAATTAAAGGTCTTGTAGTAAGATCAGATAATGGTATTTATGAGTTGACATTAAGTGACTTGGAAAAACAAGAAACTGCTAAATTTGCAATAGATCAAGCTGTAGAAACTATTAGAAATAGACTTGATTTATTTGGACTTTCAGAGCCAACTGTTGCTAAACAAGGTGAAGATAAAATCTTGGTTGAAATTCCAGGCGTAAAAACTGCTGAAGATGAGCAAAGAGCTAAAGATTTAATAGCTAAAGCTGCACATTTACAACTAATGGAAGTAGATAGAGCTAAGGCTGATCAAGGCAATATGTTAAGTCCTGAAGAAGCAGCAAGTTATGGAGATATTATTTTACCTGATGTAAAAGATAAAAATATTAAATATGTTTTAAAAGAATTACCTATTTTAGATGGCTCTATGTTAATTGATGCTAGAGTAGGATTTTCTGATAAAACTGCTCAACCTGTTATTAATTTTACACTTAATTCAGAAGGTGCAAAAATATTTGGAGATTTCACAGGTAAAAAAGTAGGTCATCAATTGGCAATAGTTTTAGATGGTAAGGTATATTCAGCTCCTAGAATTAATGAAAGAATAGGTGGTGGAAGCGGACAAATTAGTGGAAATTTCAGTGTTGAAGAAGCACACGATTTAGCTATCGCACTAAGAAGTGGGGCTTTATTAGCACCTGTTAAATTACTTGAAAAAAGAAGCGTAGGGCCAAGTTTGGGTGCTGATAGTATTGAGCAAAGTTTAGTTGCACTTTTAGGTGTATTTTTGATGATTGTTGTTTTTATGGGAGTTTATTACGGAATTAGTGGTTTGTTTGCAAATATCGCTCTAATTTCTAATATATTCTTATTAGTAGCAGTAATGGCACTTTTTGGAGCAACGCTTACTCTTCCTGGTATGGCTGGGATTGTTCTAACCGTCGGTATGGCTGTAGATGCGAATGTTATTATTAATGAGCGTATTAGAGAGCTTATAAGAGATGGCGTTAATTTAAGAGATGCTATAAATAATGGTTATCATAACGCAATGAGTGCGATTTTAGATAGTAACCTAACTACTTTAATTACAAGTGCTGCATTATATGCTTATGGAACTGGTGCTATTAAAGGATTTGCTGTTACTATGAGTATAGGAATAATTGCATCAATGATAACAGCAATTATAGGAACTCATGCTTTATTTGATTTGTTTGCTAATAGAATTGAAAAAAGTGGTAATACAAGACTTTGGTTTGGTTATAGGAGAGTGTGATGCAAGTATTTTCTAGTAAAAAAATATATGATTTTATGAGGCTTAGATTTGCATCTATTGGCTTATCTTTTGTTTTAGTTATTGGCTCTATTATTTTATTATTTACACAAGGTCTAAATTACGGAATTGATTTTAGTGGTGGGACTTTAGTTCAGATAAAATACACTAATAAAAATGCTCCTTTAGATGATATTCGTAATATCTTAAATCAAAATGAAGCTTTAAAAGGTGCTAGCGTTACGGAGTTTGGAAGTAGTGATGAAGTAGTAATTAGATTTTCAAGTTCAAGTGATAGCTTGGGTAAAGATGTAGGAGATACTATTGTAAAAATGTTATCTTCAACAGGCGATATTGAGCTAAGAAGAGTTGATATTGTTGGACCAAAAGTTGGTGGAGAATTAAGACAAAAAGGTTTAATGGCTATTTTGGTATCTTTTGCACTTATTTTAGTGTATATAGCTATTAGGTTTGAATGGCGTTTTGCTATGGCTGCAATTATTAGTGAAATTCACGATATTGTAATAGTTATTGGAGCGATTTCTCTTTTTCAAATTGATGTTAATCTTGATACTTTAGCAGCTATTTTAACCGTTTTAGGCTATTCACTAAATGATACAATTATTATTTTTGATAGAATTCGTGAAAGCATAAAAGAGAGTAAAAGCACTAATTTAGGCAGTATTATTAACGAAAGCGTATCAGTAACCCTATCAAGAACAACTCTTACATCAGGAACAACACTCTTTACGGTTTTAATTTTGTTTTTTTATGGTGGAGATATGATACACGGTTTTTCTCTTGCTTTAATAGTTGGGGTTATTGCAGGAACTTTAAGTTCAATTTTTGTAGCAAGCCCACTTTTAATGTGGTTTAATTTTAGCGTTAGTAATTATAGAGCTAAAGAACTTGATAAAATCAAGAAAAAAGAAGAAAAAGAACGCCTAAGAGCAATGTATGAAAAAGGACAATTATAATGAATTTAGGTAGAGTTATTCATATATTTTTTACATTGATGAGCTTAACTACTACCGCTGGTTTTTTGTACGAACAAAATCCTATAGCGTTATTTTTAGCTGCTAGTATAAATTTAATTTCAACATTGTTAAAAATTGGAGTTAAAAAGACATTAAGTACAGAGATTTTTGCAAGTTCACTTGTAACTGATGTGCATTTAATAATAGCTTTTGTTTTAACTCAAATTTATGGAACTAGTATGAGTGATTTGGTATATAGTATGACAATAGGTGCTGTAATATCAAATATATTTACACTTATTTTAGTATTAATTGAAGCTATTAAAAATAAAGATGAATTTTAAGGACTAATTTATGTATAACGCAAAAGAAGTTGAGAAAAAATGGCAAGAAATTTGGGATAAAGAGAATTATTACGAACCTAGTAATGATTTTAGTAAAGAAAAAAAATATATATTATCAATGTTTCCATATCCAAGTGGTAAAATCCATATGGGACATGTAAGAAATTATGCAATAGGTGATGCTTTAGCAAGACGCTTTAGAACTATGGGCTATAATGTTTTACACCCACTAGGGTTTGATAGTTTTGGTATGCCTGCTGAAAATGCTGCTATAAAATATGGGCTTCATCCTAAAAAATGGACTTATGAAAATATTGATTATATGAAAAAAGAGCTTTATTCTTTAGGTTTTTCGTTTTCTAAGACAAGATTGCTTGCTACAAGTGATGAGATTTATACTAAATTTGAGCAAGAAATTTTTGCAAAAATGTATGAAGCAGGTCTAATTTATACAAAAAAAGCTAATGTAAATTGGTGTGATAATGATAAAACCGTTTTAGCAAACGAACAAGTTGAAGATGGCAAATGCTGGAGATGTGGTCATGAAGTAGAGCAAAAATCTATGAATGGCTATTATGTAAGAATTACAAAATATGCTGAAGAATTATTAAAAGATTTAAAATATTTAGAAGATAAATGGCCAAATCAAGTTTTAACAATGCAAGAAAACTGGATAGGCAAAAGCGATGGATTGGAATTTGAATTAGATGTATCAAGTTCTAATAAAGATTTAGATGGATTAAAATTTAGCGTATTTACAACCCGTGCTGATACGATTTTCGGACTTTCTTATTTTGCTTTAGCACCTGAACATGAAATTACTAAAAAAGTTTTAGAAACTAATTTAATAAGTGAAAATGATAAAGACAAAATTAAAGCTATGCAAAATATGAGTGCTAAAAATAGAGCTCAAAGTGAAAAAGAAGGCGTATTTTTAGGTATTTATGCAATTCATCCAATAACTAAAGAAAAATTACCTGTATGGGTAGCAAATTTCGTTTTAGCTGATTATGGTAGCGGTGCTGTTATGGCAGTTCCAGCTCACGATGAAAGAGATTTTGAGTTTGCTAAAAAATATAATTTAAATATAAAATATGTAATAAATGGCGAAAATAAAAAAGATAATGAGCCTTTTACTGAATATGGAATTTTATTTGATAGTGCAGAATTTAGTGGCTTAGATAGTGCTAGTGCTAGAATTGCAATTGCTAAAGAATTTGAAAATAGAAAAATCGGTAAAAGTATAATCAATTATAAATTAAGAGATTGGGGTATATCTCGTCAAAGATACTGGGGAGCTCCTATTCCGATTGTTAAATGCGATACTTGTGGAAGTGTAGTTGAGAATAATTTACCAGTAGCTTTACCTGAAGATGTAGTAATTGATGGAGAAGGAAATCCACTTGAAAAACACCCTACATTTAAACAATGTAAATGCCCTAAATGTGGAAAAGACGCAATTAGAGAGAGCGATACAATGGATACATTTTTCCAAAGTTCTTGGTATTTTGCAAGATTTGCAAGTAATCCTAGCAATTGGAATACAAAAGCAATTGATGATGAAGCAAAATATTGGATGAATGTAGATCAATATATTGGCGGTATTGAACACGCGATTTTACACTTATTATATGCTAGATTTTTCCAAAAAGCTCTAAGGGATTTAGGATATTTAAATGTAGATGAGCCGTTTGAACGCTTACTTACTCAAGGTATGGTTTTAAAAGATGGTGCTAAGATGAGTAAAAGCAAGGGTAATACGGTTGATCCTGATGATATTATTAAAAATTACGGAGCTGATACTGCAAGACTTTTCATACTTTTTGCTGCACCACCTCAAAAAGAATTAGAATGGAATGATAGTGCGGTTGAAGGTGCTTATAGATTTTTAAATAGACTTTATGATAAGGCTTTAGGGATTAATGTAGTTGATTTTAGTAATATAAATCATGCAAATCTTAGCAAAGATGATAAATTAGCAAGACTTAAAGTATATGAAGCTTTAAAAAAGGCTGATGATGTATTTAATAAAACTTACGCATTTAATACATTAATAGCTGCTTGTATGGAAGGCTTAAATGCTTTAAATAACGCAAGTAGTGATGAAGTTTTAAGTGAAGGTTTTGCAATAATTTTAAGTATACTTGACCCAATTATCCCGCATTTAGCAAGTGAGTTAAGTGAGAAATTATTTAATAGAACTAATATTAAAACTTATGAATTAAAAGAAGAAGTATTTGTAAGCGATACAATAAAACTTGGAATAAGCATTAATGGTAAAAATAGAGCAGAGATTGAAGTTGATGCAAATGCTAATCAAGATGAAATTATCAAAATAGCAAAAGATAAAGCAGCTAAATGGTTAGAAGATAAGATTATCGTAAAAGAAATTTATATTCCTAATAAATTGGTAAATATTGTAATTAAATGAAAAAAATATTTTTAAGTTTTGCATTGTTTTTTTGTGCTTGTGGCTATACACCTTTGAATGTAGCTACAAGCAATGTTTTAGGCGATGATGTTTGTGTAAAAACATTAATTAATAAGGCTGATCCTAGAAATAGTTTAATTTTAAATGATAATTTTATTGATTATCTACAGCATTATTTACATAAAAATATTGTTGATGATGCAGATACTAAAATTACATTAAAAGTATTAAATAGTGATTTTGTGGTTTTATACTATGATGAATTAGGTTATGCTAAAAGCTATAAAGCTATTATTTTACTGGAGTTTGAAGTTACTTTAAAAAATAAAGAAACTAAGATTATACAAGTAAGTGGAGAGCATATTTTTAATACTAATTCTATTAGTGTTTTAAGTGACGAGCAAAAAAGTAGAGCTATAAATTTAGCTAGTAAGAAAGCATTTGATGAATTTGCTTTAATGTTAAATTTAAAATAATGGTGTGTAATAAACTTTCAAATTATTTAGATAATTTAGCGGAATTTTACGAGAAATTTGACCTTTTTAAGGCTCATAGATTTAAGCATTTGCTAAATTATGATTTTGATACAAAAGTAGTGCAAATTTTAGGCACTAATGGTAAAGGTAGCACGGGAAGATACCTTGCTTTAATGCTTAGTGATAGCGGGTATAAAGTAGGGCATTTTATAAGTCCACATATATTTTCTTACAAAGAAAGATTTAGTATATTTCAAAATCAAGTTATGCAAGATATTGATTTAGATATAGCTCATAATATTTTGCAAGATAAATTAAAAAAGCTTGATTTAAAAGAAAATCTTAGCTATTTTGAATATTTATGTTTTTTATCACCTATTGTTTTTAGTGAGTGTGATTATGTTATTTTTGAAGCTGGACTTGGTGGAGAATACGATGCTACAAGTATTTTTAAAAGAGATTTATGTGTATTTACTCCGATTAGTATTGACCATGCTGATATTTTAGGTTCTAATTTAGATGATATTTTTAGAACCAAAATTAAAGCAATGTGCGGTGTTAATATTTTTGCTAATAAAAATGAGATGATATTAAAAGCTGCCATTCAAAAAGGAGTTAAGGCTAGTTTTTTAAATGCTGATTATTCAAAATTATGTCTTGATGAAAGTGAGTTTTTAAAACATAATTTTAGCTTAGCTCAACTTGCATATTTTGAGCTAGAAAAACATTTTTATATAGGCAGAGCAATTAAATTAGATTTAAGAGCAAGATGTGAAAAACTAGCAAGTAATTTAATAATAGATGTAGGACATAACGCTGCAGCTGCAAAGAATTTAAATCAGGAAATTAAAAAACAATTCTCAACTAAAGTTAGTTTAATTGCTAATTTTTTTGCCAATAAAGATGTAAAAGATATTTTAAATATTTTAAAGCCAAGTATTAATGAAGTTTTGGTTTTTAACTATGAAAGCGAACATAGAGCCTTAGCAAATGTTAAAGAGATTTGCAAAGAATTAGACATTAAATGTAGTGATTTTAGTGATTTTGATACAGATAAAAATTATGCAGTTTTCGGCTCTTTTATGCTAGTAGAAAGGTTTTTGAGATTTTATGCAAGCAAATCTTTATGAGTATTTAATAAATAATAAAAATTATGCAAAAATTATTATATGTGAAGACTTAAACGAAGCAAAATCTTTATCAAATGTAGCTTTATATTTAGGGATAAATAGTTTTATTTTACCTGATTTTAGAGCAGAGATTAATGACGATTTACGCTCGTTTTCTATGGAATTATTTGATATTTCAAAAGTTTTAAGTGATTATTACGATTATCAAGATAAAAAGATTTTAATAATACCTATTAATACTATTAAAAAACCACTCCCTAATAAAGATGATTTAAAGTGTTTAAAGATTGAATTTGGCGATAGGATTAATTTAAATTCTTTAGCAAAAGAGCTTTTAAGGTTAAATTATAATTTAGTTGATATGGTTCAAAGTCCAGGAGAATTTAGCATAGGTCATGAAAAAATTGATATTTTTTCATTGAAATATGAAAATCCAATTAGAATAGTTTTATTTGATGATGAAGTAGAAAGTATTAAATATTTTGATGCAAGTTCTGGACTTAGCTATAAAGAAGAGTGTGAATATTGCGATATTTTACCGATAATTTCTTATGTAAGCGAAGAAAAATACGAAGAAATCAAAGAAAGTATTTTAAATAATGATGATTTAAATGAATACGAAAGCGTATTTTATTGGCATTTAAAACTTAGTAATTATTTAGAGTTTTCTTATGTTTGCACGAAAGAATTTGAATTAGGAAATATAATTTCTAAAGCTAAAAAATATAGCGATATGGTGTTTAATCCTAGCAATGATTTTTTCAAATTAAACTCAAACAAAAAGATAAAATTACTAGCTAGTAATGAGAATAAATTCTTAGATTATAAATTAGGTGAAAATGTAGAAAAAGTCATCTCAAATGCAGTTTTAAATATTCAAAGCGATGATGAATTAATAATAAGTCTTAATAAATATTATAAAAAAGAGAAAAAATATAAATCAAGCATAGTTTTAGATGAGCTTATAAAAAATGATTATGTAGTTCATGAGCGATACGGCGTAGGTAGATTTTTAGGATTAGAACTAATAGAAAGAGAAGGAAAAAAGCAAGAATTTATTGTGATAGAGTATCAAAATAATGATAAATTATTATTACCATTAAATTATCTTTATTTACTTGATAAATATATTTCAAGCTCAATTCCTGAACTTGATAAATTAGGCAAAAATACTTTTGTAAAACTCAAAGAAAAACTTAAAACTAAATTATTAGCAATTGCAGGTGCTATTACTGAACTAGCAGCAAAAAGGCAGTTAATTGTAACAAAGGCTATTAAAAAACCACTTGATTATGAGATATTTAAGGCTAAAGCAGGATTTGTTTTAACAAGTGATCAAGAAAAAGCAGTTAATGATATTTTTGAAGAGATAAGCAAATGCACTCCTATGGATAGATTGCTTAGTGCTGATGTTGGTTTTGGTAAAACCGAAGTCGCAATGCACGCAATTTTTGCTTGTGTTAAAAATGGTTTAAATGCCTTATTTTTTGTCCCGACTACACTTTTATGCTCTCAACATTATAAAACACTTAAAAATCGTTTAGAGCCTTTTGGAATTCAAGTTTTTAGACTTGATAGATTTTCTAATACTAAAAAAGCTATTATGAATACAAAAGAGCCAAAGGTTATTATAGGAACTCACGCTTTACTTAGTTTAGCAATTGATGATGTTGGACTAATTGTAATTGATGAAGAGCATAAATTTGGCGTAAAACAAAAAGAAAAATTAAAAGATATAAGCATAAAAGCTCATCAATTAAGTATGAGTGCTACTCCAATCCCAAGAACGCTTAATCAAGCTTTAAGCACACTTAAGACTTATTCTCAAATTCTAACTCCGCCTAATGATAGATTAGATGTAAGAACTTTTGTAAAAACTTATGATGACGCTTTAATTAAAGAAATCATAGCAAGAGAGCTTAGGCGTGGCGGGCAAGTATTTTACATACACAATCACATAGCTTCAATTGAACATAAAAAACGCTATTTAGAAGAGCTTTATCCAAAGCTTAGAATTTTAGTTTTACATTCAAAAATACCAGCAAATGAAGCTGAAGAAAAACTATTTGAATACGAAGAGAAAAAGTATGATTTATTATTATGCACAAGCATTGTTGAAAGTGGAATTGACTTAGCAAATGCAAACACCATAATAGTAGAAAAATCAAACCATTTCGGCATAGCTGATTTGCACCAGCTCCGTGGTAGAGTAGGTCGTAGCAAAATACAAGGATTTTGCTATTTTCTAGTTGATAACGAAGAAAGCGTTAGTGAAGATTCTAAGAAAAGATTATTAAGCTTAGCTAGTAATTCGTATTTAGGTAGTGGTAGCACTCTAGCTCAAATGGATTTAGAAATAAGGGGCGGTGGTAATTTATTAGGTGCTGAACAAAGCGGACATATAGAACAACTTGGCTATGCACTTTATATTAAAATGCTAGAAGCTGAAATTAATCGACTAAGTAAAGGAAATATCACAAAAGAGATTAAATACGAGCAAAAATTATTAGTAAATGCTTATATAAGCGATTATTTAGTGCCTAATGATAAGCTAAGATTAAGTCTTTATAGAAAAATAAATGAGTGTGATAATTTAGCTAGTTTATCTACTATGCAAGATTCTTTTAACGATAGATTTGGCAAATGCGATAGCTATACAAGAAATTATTTTTCACTTATGGCAATTAAAATTTTATGTATTAAGCACGGATTTTGTGAAGTTAGTAATTATGAACAAAATATAAAACTTTTAAAAGATAATGATGAAAGAATTATTTTAAAAGCACCAAGCAAAAGCGATGATGATATAATAGATACTTTATTAAAATATTTAAATTCTTTATAGTGCTTTTTATATGGACGTAAATTTGATAACTCATATGCTATAATGCGAAAAATCACAAGAAAGGAGAATAAATTAAAGCTATATTTTCTCTTATGGGGTGGGGTATTTTAAGTAAAATAAAACCATTTAACTTCATTAATTTTATTCAAAATTTCTTATTTATATTCAAAGAACTTAACAATGTTAAATTTGGTGGTATTAATTGCGTTAGAAAGCTTTAATCAAAACGACATTTAATGCAGGATTTATGATATGGTTTGTAGGGTTGATGAATATTGTTAAATATTTTTTAAGAAGTTTGGACAATGTTAAATATTACAGCGAGAATATAAAAGTCTGTAATGCTTTAAATTTAGATAAAAATACAAATTAATTTTAAATGAGTATAGAACAAACAAGCAAGCGTAAAACAAAATGCTGATAAATTTAAGTAGCTAGTTAGCTAATACAAATTATCTTTATTAGCATTAAAAATATTCTAAAACTTTTTAAATTTAAATCTTTCTATAACTTTATTTATTTTAAAAAATATTAAATAAATTATTAAATAATTT
>NZ_JANYME010000013.1 GCF_026616895.1 Campylobacter sp. MG1 | reverse complement strand
GTTATTTCTTTATCTTTACCTGATTGTAATATGGTTTCATTAGCTTTTATTATATTATTAGTACCTTCTATTAATGTGTCTATTATGTTTATTTTATCAGCTGTTAGGTTGGCGTCTTTGATTGTTATTTTTTGGGTTTTTACTAATTTTATATAATCATCTTTTGTAACAAAAGGTTGTTCTAATGGCATACATTCTTGTAAATCATAAATACCATAAGGTACGCCTGATGCTTTATTTACTGTTATATTTTCTGGTTTTTTTGAAATATCGTTTATTATAATATTATTTGATTTTAAGTTACCTGATATATTAATATTATTATCTTGACTGCTTGTGATGTCGCTAAACATATAAAGTTTATTTATATAAATATCACCTTCGGCTTTTATATTAGCATTTTTACCTACATTTGTTCCAGATGTTAAATATATATTTGATTTAGAATTAAATTTACCATCTATAGTACTAGTATTTATTATAGAATCTTTATTAATATTTATTATGGAATTTTCTTTAAAAGTAGTCATATAAGATTTTAATTCTTCATTAATATTTATTTCTCCTTCAAATTCTATTTTATTTCCGTAATGGTCTATATGTTCTACTTCTTTTTCAGCATAAAGTAATTTACGAAAATTAAAATAAGCGTTATCCACATTTATATTATTATCTTTAGTAATCACTATTTTATTAACAATATTATAAGAATTTAAATCATATAAACTATTGGTATAAAAAATATTTGCATTTATTATTGTATTTATGTTTGAAGTGCCTATATATAACTCGTTGTATTTTTCTTTAAATTCACTACTTAAAGTACTATCTTTAATATAAATATTAGTATTGTTTTTGGGATTAAATGTTATATTTTCACCTAAATTTGAATTATCTACACTAATAAAACTATCAGCTGTAAAATTAAGTTTATTGTTAATATCTACGCTATCAAAATATACTGAACTTAAATTATTAAAATCACCACCATTAACAATACTATTATTTTTAATTGTTAAATCTCCATTAAATATTCCATCATTAACAATACTATTATTTTCTATTGTGGTTAGACCGGAGAATAAACCATTTTCAATTGTACTGCTGTTAATTTTAGTGCCTTTAATGTTATTATTTGAGTTTATAAAAGTACCACCTTTTATAATAGATGTATTTATAATAGAATTTGTTATATTAAATTTTCCATTATTAATAGTACTATTTTCAATTATAGCATCATGACTACTAAAATTTCCATTATTAATAATATTTTGATTCATTTCAAGTAATTCTGTACTGAAATTACCACCATTAATTTTGTCTGTATTGCTTATCTTTATTCGTTCAACTTCAAATTTACCACCATTAATAATATCTATATTGTTTATATTAAGTAAGCCATCCCAAATTTTTTCAAATTGAATTGAAAATTTACCATCATTAATTTTACTGCCGTTACTAATGTTTATAGTATTATTTACTGTATAATTATTGCCGTTAAAACTGGTATATATGAAAAAATTTCCACCATTTAGTGTACTATTTTGTATATTTATTGTCTTATTTGTTTCTGAATAAATATTATGGGCACCACTATCAATAGTTGAATTGTTTATATTAATATCTTTATGAGCCGTTAAATCACCTTTGATTATAGAGTTATTTGTTACATTTATTGAACCATTATTAGATATTACACTACTACCACTTTCTAGCAATTTATTGTTTATTTCTATATCACTATTTTGTGTAGTGCTAGGGAATATATCTTGTGAATAAGCATTAGTAATTAATGTAAATGCTAGTAAAGATAATTTTATTTTTTTATTCATCTAAATCCTTTTAAATTTATTAAAATATTTTTAATATCTATGAAAAAATTAAGGGAGTGATTATATAAAAAAAAAAAAAAACGGATAAATAAGTCGTGAAAAATTCAAAAAATATTATTAATTATTATCAAAAAAGTAATTATAAGCCCTATTTTAGGGCTTATTTTATAATAATTCATCTCCTGTTTTAATAAATTCAGCCATTTCAGCGTCTGGCACCATACTTCCACCTGTTGCCCATATTAGATGAATTGCGTTTTTGTGTTCAGTTTTAAGCTCATTAGAAATCATTAAGCCTTTAACCCCAGCTAAAGCCGAAGGCTCAAGTTTAATACCTTCGCTAGATGCAAGCAAGCTTAAATATCTATACATATTCTCATCACTCACCGTAAAGCTTCCATCAATTACACGCTCAAGCACTTTGCCTACAAGACCACTCGCACGACCAACAGCAAGCCCATCAGCAGCCGTAATATTATCAAGCCCAATATCAGCTACACTTATTTCATTATGTTTTCCGGTAGCAAGTCCAAGTATCATACAAGGACTATGCGTTGGCTCAGCAAAAAAGCATTTTACACAATCGCCAAATTCAGCCTTAAGCCCATAAGCAACCCCACCAGGACCACCACCAACACCGCAAGGAAGATAAACATAAAGCGGTCTATCTTTGCTGATATTAATATCTAATGCTTGCAATTGTCCTTTTAATCTCTTTGCAGCAACGCTATATCCTAAAAATAAATTATGCGAGTTTTCATCATCTATAAAATAACAATACGGATTATTTTCAGAACTTTTTCTTCCCTGCTCTACTGCGACGCCGTAATCATCTTCGTAAGTAATCACACTGCATCCGTGCTCTCTTAGCATTTTTTTCTTCCATTCTTTAGCACAATCACTCATATGAACTTCTACTTTAAAGCCAAGTTTCGCACTCATAATTCCTATTGAAAGACCAAGATTACCTGTTGAGCCAACTGCTATTTTATATTTACTTAAAAATTCTTTATATTTTGGCTCGGCAAGTTTTGAATAATCATCTTGAATACTTAGCATATTATTTTCTATTAGCAAATCTTCTGCGTGTTTTAATACTTCATATATTCCACCACGAGCCTTAATAGAGCCTGATATTGGTAAATGCGAATCAAGTTTTATATAAACATCGCCTTGAATACTAGCACCACTTAATTTTTCTAACTCTTTTTTATAATTATTCACACAAGCTAATGGGCTTTCTATAATACCATTAGTAATATTTGTAGCAGGGAAAATTATCTTAAGTAAAGGTGCAAAACGATTAAGTCTAGCCCTTGCATCATCAATTCTATCAAGCTTAATAGCACCTTTGTTTAATTCATTTAATACATCATTACTTAGATTTGTATTAATCCAACTTGTTTCTTTCATTGCTTTTAGATTTTCAATTAACATTTTTACTCCTTATAAAATTATTGATAAAACATAGCTTAAGATTAAACCACTTATACTTGCTACTAAAGTCGCACTTGTAAAGTATTTAAACATAGCCTTTACACTCATTCCTAAGCTTTCTTTTACTAGCCAAAATAAGCTATCTGTTACGATAGTAAAACCTATAGCACCACTTCCTATTGCAAGGCATAAAACTTCTTTACTAACATTACTATCCATTTGCAAGACAATTCCTGCTGCACTAATCATAGCAACCGTTGCACTTCCAACACTAGCATGTAAAATAATAGCAATTAACCAAGCTAAAAATACAGGATTTAAACTCAAACTTCCTAAAGTCTGCTTTAATGCTTCGCCGATGCCTGAAGCAATTAATATCTCATTAAAAGCTCCACCTGCTCCTATGATTAATAAAATTGAAGCAATTTGCGTAAATGAATTAGAACTAAATTCCATTAAATTTTGCATAGAATAGCCTTGCTTTAAACCTAAAGTATAGTATGCTACAAAAACACTTATTAATAATGCGATAATAGGATTTCCAATGAATGCAAATACTGCATTATCTTTAAACACTAAAGTCTTAAGCAACATTAAAACTAAAGGTAAAAGTATTGTAAAATAAGTAATTGCTGTGCTTGGCATAGAGTTGTAAGTAGAACTTGTATTATCAAAAACACTCATCTCATTATCTTTTGAAAAATCAAAGAATTTCAAAAACAAAACCCCACCTATAAAAGCACATATCATACCCACAACTATACTCATCCAAATTACTTGACCTATATCAGCACCTAAAGTAGCTACTATGCTAGTAGCTGCTGGGTGTGGTGGCACCATACAATGAACTGCCATTAGCGAAGTTGCTAATGCTATGCCTATTTTTATTCTACTAACACCTATTTCTTTAGCTACAACTAAAACTAAAGGCACTAATAAGACAAATCCAACCTCAACAAATACAGGAATACCAGCAATAAATCCAACCAACATCATAACAATATCAGCTCTTTTTTTACCAAGTAGATTTAGTAATGATAGGGCTATTTTTTGCGCTCCGCCACTAACTTCTAGCATTTTTCCTAAGATACTTCCACAACCAATAATAACAGCTAAAAATCCTAGCGTTCCACCTACTCCATTTTCAATAATAGAGCCGATTTTTGTTAAATCAACACCAGTTATAAGTGCGACAAAAATACTTGCTAAGCTTAATGATAAAAAAGCGTGGATTTTAAGTTTTGTAATACAAAACACAACTAAAGCAATAGAAGCTATTAAGACCGAAATTAAAGCAAAATTGCTCATTTTTTCTCCTTTATAAAAAATAGTAGAAAAGATTTTACCCCCCCCCAATATTAAAATAAACTTAAATTTAAATTATTTATAAAATACTTTTTATATAGCTTAGACTATTTTCTACACCTTGTTTTTGTAATTTTAATAATTTATCTAAAGCACTCAAACTTACCTCTTGTGGGTAATAATATTGCATTGCTTGTAGTTCAGGAAATAATGGCTGCTCTATTTTAAAAGCACCTTCTCCCAAATTATTAACACCACCTGTTCCTACTTTCCTTTTAAAAGTAGAACAATAAGGATAACAAGATTCTATATTTATATGTTTTAAACCATATGACTTTAAAACATTTATACAAGATTTTATATCAATATTTCCTTCACCTAATGGTGTTCCTGATACATAATATTCATTATTTTCTTGAAATATTATATGATCTTTACAATGAGTGGTTATTGTATATGGTGCCATATTCTTACAAGCTTGAAGTGGTTCTTCATACGCCATCATAGAATTTCCGAAATCAAACAATAATTTTACCTTATCGTTGTTTACCTTTTTTAATAATTCAATCATTTCAAAAGATGTTTGATATTCGTGATTTTCAATAGCTAAATTAACTCCATATTCATTTAATAATGGAATTAACATTTTTATATCTTCAGAAAATTTATAAAATTCATCAATATTAAAATCTGCAGTTATTTTAGAATCATCATATGCACCCTCACTACCCTTTGTAATATTTAGAACTTTTTTAGTAATAGGAACATAACTTCTTATTATGCTAGCCTCTAAAATAGAGGCCACTTCGCAAACTTCTTTCATTTTATTATATTCAAAACCTTTAGTATCAATTTCACAATACATATTATAGTTTTTTAGCTTTTTAGATATTTTCTTTAAATGCTCTAAGTTGTTACTACCTAACGTTCCCCAATTTTCATCAAGTCCATAATCTTTAATAATATTAATAATAACCCCATCAAAACCTAAATCTTTAGCAAAATCTATATAGCTAAAAATATCCATTTTATTATTTTGAAACCATAAATGCATACTTTCAGTTTCTAAACCTATTTTCATATTATTCTCCTAAAGCTTCTTTTTTTCTTTTTATCATTTTAAGAAGCAAAGTAGTAACTAAAATTCCAGCTAGTGCAAAACCAACCATTATAGAAAATACAATTTTATAACCTGTTATACCAGGGTTTGTATCAATAATGTATCCATATAATGCAAAACAAAATAGTTGTGGAGAATAACCAAAAATACAAGCTATACTCATAGCAGCACCACTTATTTCTCTTGGAATTCTAATTTCATCAACAGGAGCAAAAAATGTAGCTCTCATTGTAAAAACAATAGCACCAAACCCAAGTGTTAATGTCATACCAAAATAAACATTCATATTATCATGTGGTAATAATATAAAAATAACCATAGCTAAAGCTGCAGCAATTAAAGCATATCTTAAATATTTTGTTGCACTTTTACATTTTTTATCTGCCAAATATCCACCAATAGGCCCTCCAACCATTTTAAGTGTATATTGATTTATAATTCCATAAGCACCTACTAACGCAACAGGCATTGCATAAATATCTTTTAAGAAAGGTATAAAATAAGTTAATCCACAATAAATTGAATAAATTGTAAAAATTGTTAAAGATACAACCCATATTTCAGGTGTTTTTACAGCTTTTATTACACCATTCCAAGCAGCTTTGTTTCTACTAATTTTATTTCCATTTTCATCTACTTCTTGAACTTTATCATCTTCTAATAGAAAATAACTTGCAATTCCAGCAATAGCAACAGAAGCACTATAAAATAAAATACCACCTTTAAGACCAGCTGCCCCACTTCCTAATAAAGCAAAAATACCTAAAGCTGAAAAAGCTATTATAGTATCTACAACACCACGACCTGCTTCTAAAAATCCAAACAATCTTCCTTGTTGACTTGAATCACCAAGCAATCTTATAGCTTTTAATAAAACAGGCCAATAAACAACTTCACCAAAAAAGGCAAGCAATCCCCAAGCAGCCAATATACCATAATAACTAGGAAATGTTGAAATATAAACGCCAATTATACCAATAAAAACCAATGAAATTGGTATGAGTATTCTTTTAGAAAATCTATCTGATATATAAATAGAAGCAAAATTACCTACTGTTTGAACAATTCCATAAACCGATAAAGCAACACCTATTTGAGTATTGCTAAGATGCATAAATTCTTGCATAGGAACATAAAAAGCATCTTTTAAAGATGATAATTTAAACACCGTTCCTCCACCAAAAACAAGAACAATAAAAGTAAACCACCTTATGCTTTTTGTAGCATAGTTACAATTAGACATAATAATTCCTTAAAATATTAAAATTAAAAAAACATTTTGATTATACCCCCCCCCAATATTAAAGAAAACTTAATATCATAAAATAAATTTAAAAGGTCTAAGATGAATAAATTAAAAATTGCTTTAGCTCAAATAAAAACCGATAGAAATTATAAAATTAACCTTGAAAAAATTATTGATTTTATGCAAAAGGCAAAGTCTTTTGGTGCTGAGCTTGTGGTGTTTCCAGAAACTTCACAGGCTTTTGTGCCTAGTAATGAAGGGATTAATTTTAATACCATTGCTCAAAATATTGATGAAGAATTTGTAACAAGCATTATTAATAAAAGTAAAGAGTTAAATATCGCAGTTGTTTTTGGTTTTTATGAAAAAGATAATGAAAAAACTAAAAATAGTGTAATTTTTGCTGATTGTGGCAAAATAATCCATAAATACTCAAAAACTCACCTTTACGATGCTTTTAGCTATGATGAAAGTAAAGATATAAATGCAAGTAATGAAAAAATAAAAGCCTTTGATACAAAATGGGGTAAAATGGGGATAATGGTATGTTATGAACTTCGTTTCCCTGAAATTGCTAGAACTTTAGCACTTGATGGTGCAAGGCTTGTATTAGTTCCTACTGCTTGGGTAGATGGCAAATATAAAGATGAACATTTTATGCTACTTACTAAAACAAGAGCTTTAGAAAACACAATATATTTATGTGCTAGTAATCAAACAGGTAATATCTACACAGGTCGCTCGTGCCTAATAAATCCACTTGGACTTGAAGAAATAAAATTTGGTGTTGATGAAGGTATTCAAATATTTGAAATTGATTTTAATAAAATTGATGAAGTTAGAAAAGCCTTGCCTTGTATATCTCAAAGAAAGCCTAAGCTTTATAATTTACATTAAATAATTTACTATTTTGTTTTAATAAATTTAAAGTAATGATTTGCTTATTAATAAAAAGCAAAATCAATACTTTAATATGGTTTAAATTAATTTATATACGATAATAATTTATTTGCAAAAATACTTGCAAACTCTGGCTTTTTATCAAAATACAAAGCAGGTTCAATACATTCAATTTCATTTATATAAAACCTATCAGCCAAAAACACATCACACCTTGCATAAAAGCTATCTTTTGGAATATATTTGCTAGCTAAAGATATAAGCTCATCGCTTGGATTAAAATCATCTATTTTTACACCATAATTATAGTTTGCTCTAAAATCATTATTTTTAGTTCTTAAAATACTATATTGATATGCCCCTTCAAAAAATACCAAACAAGCTTCGCTATTGTGGTTAATGTATTCTTGAATTAAGGCTTTATCTTTATAAAATTGTAAATTAATATCATCATTAAACCTTGCCACACCATTTCCGCTTTGACCTATTAAGGGTTTTATGATTTGATTTGGCTTTAATTTTATATCTTTAATATCTACAATATTAGATTTTACAGCGTCTTTTATATCTAGTAAATATGATTTATCTAAGTTTTTTCTAATTAATTTTGTATTATTTATTAAAATAATATTATTTAACTCACAAAAATCTAAAAATCTCAAAAACTCATCTACTTTAAGAGAATAATCCCAAACACCAAGTGGCAAAATAACACAATCTTTTAAATTCTCATACTCTTGCCACACAAAAAACTCACATTCAAAATCCAAGCTCAAAAACTCATTTTTAAGTATTCTAAGACCTATAGAACCTTCTTTATAAATATCTTGCATTGCTATATAAATTTTCATTTTGTTCCTAAAAGTGATATTAAAGGCTTATTTTCATCAGCTAAAACATTTACACTTACATCATATAAATCTTTTAACATTTGCTTTGTGATAATGTCATTTGCTAAACCTTTTTGATAAACTAAATTTTTATGTAAAACTATAAGCTCATCGCAAAACCTTGAAGCTAAATTTAAATCGTGCAAAACAACAATACTAATTAAGTTTTTAGTATAGGTTTGCTTTTGTAAAGCTTCAAGCAATAAGCATTGATAATGCAAATCTAAAGCACTCACAGGCTCATCAAGTAATAATGCTTTTGGCTCTTTTGCTAACACTTGAGCAAAACTTATCATCTGCCTTTGTCCGCCTGAAAGTGCGTTTATATTTTTATTAGCTAAATGATTAATATTTAAACCTTTCATTATATTCAATGCAAATTCTAATTCTTCATCTTTTATAAAAAGCCCTAATTTTTTTAATTTTCCAAGCAAAACTACTTCTAAAGCACTAAGATTTGCATTAGAATTAAAATCTTGCAACATATAAGCAATATTGTTTTGCCAAGATTTATAAGTTTTTTTATTTAAAATAAAATCATCTAAACTAATTTTTCCATCTGCTTTTACTCTGCCAAAAATTGCATCTAAAAGCGAACTTTTACCAGCACCATTTGCACCTATTATTGCATATATTTTTCCATTTTCAAATTCTAAATTGATTTTATCTAATATTAAATTATTAGCTCTTTTAACATTTACATCTTTTAAGATTAGCATACCCTTCTCCTACTATATACTATAAAAAAGAAAAATGGCACTCCAACAAAAGAAGTAACAATTCCAATAGGAAATAAAGTCCCTATTACTATAATCTTTGAAATCACAGAAGAAAAACTTAAAAATACAGCACCAATTAACATAGATGTAAGCATATAAAATCTTTGGTCTTCTCCTACAAGCATTCTAGCTATATAAGGAGATACAAGCCCAATAAATCCAATAACTCCTACAAAAGAAATAGCCGTTGCACTCATAATTGATACAATTAGCAATGCTTTAAATCTAAGATAAGATAAATTAACGCCCAAAACTTCAGCCCTATTTTCACCCAATCTAAAAGCACACAACGCCCAACTATCCTTTATAAGTAAAATAACACAAATAATCGTAACCACTCCAACTATAATTACATTAGTCCAATTTGATTTTTGAAGTGAGCCAAAAAGCCAAAAAACAATTTGTTGAGAAATTTCAGGAGCACTTATGTATTGCACTAAAGATAACAATGATTGAAATAAAAATAAAAGCGCAATACCTACTAAAATTAACATTTCAGAACTAAAAGCTCTTGATTTTGCAAACAAAAACAAAACACTAGAACAAATCATAGTCATAGTAAATGCACCAAGTGGAACAGCAAAATAAAGACTAATTCCTGCAAATCCAAATGCAATCACAAGTGAAGCTCCAAAACCAGCCGCAGCAGCTAGTCCTAAAGTATATGGACTTGCCATAGGATTGTTAAGTAAAGTTTGAATTAATGCTCCACCATAACCTAAAGCAGCACCCACAACTAAAGCCATAACAGCCATAGGTAATCTTAATGAATGTGTGATTATATACGATGTATTATCAACTTCAATATCAATAAAAAACGCTTTTAAAATTGATTTTACAACTTCAATAGGACTTATCATAGATGGACCTACAGCTATATCACACACAAAACCCAAAATACCCAAAAATATAAAAAATACAATAATTACAAATTTTTTTCGCTCATATTTTCTATGAGCGATTATTTCTTTACTTAAATTCATCTTTTATCACTTAGCTTGGATACCAAAAGAACCTGTTGGAATTATCGGAAGATATTTTTTGTGATAATCAATATAAGTTTTAATAGGGTCTATATCTTTGAATAAATCAGGATATAAAGCTTTAGCAATAAATTGCACCATAGAAGCATCAACTAGTGTTCTACTAGCTCCTTGATATACTGCAAAAAGTCTATTATCTTTTATAGCTGGCAAACTATCCCAACCTGCTCTAGTTTTAAAACCATTTAGCCTTTTATTTGCTTCTTCTTCATTAATTCCAATACCCATTACCATAGCTTCTGGATTTTTCTTAAGTTCAGTTTCACGACCAGCAATTATTATTACATCAGGCTTACTTGCTAAAACTTCTTCAGGATGAATTGGCATCCATTTTTCTACAAGTGGTGCTGCTATATTATCCCCACCTGCAAGGTCAATTAAAGCACCCCACATATCTTTACCAAAGGTATAACTATGCTCTTTTGGACCAAGATTTCCAAATTCTATATAAATTTTTGGCTTTTTAAGATTTGCTTTTTTAATTCTTTCTTGCACATCATCAATTATGCCTTTATAAAAACTTATAAGCTCATTTGCTCTTGCTTCGTTGTTTGTAATTTTTCCTATAACTTCGGTGCTTCTTATGTGTCTTTCAACACTTTCGCGGTTGTAATCAAGTATTACAATAGGAATATTTGCTTTATTAATTGGTTCAAGCTGGTCTTTTATCATCTCATATTGCCAATCAGCTAATACTAATAAATCAGGTTTTAAAGATAATACCTTTTCAACCGAAAATGTACTTAGCTCAACTTCTCCAACATCAGCTATATTATTTAACTCCGGTAAGACTTTAATATAAGCGTCCCAGCTAGCAGGAGTCCAACCAGTCCAAACTTCCTTAGAAAATCCTACTACATTTTTTAAAGCGTCCTTACCACCTACTGCTAAAAAGTCAGTATAGTAAAATCCAAGAACTATTCTTTTAGCAGGTAAATCAACCTTAACTTCTCTATCTAAAACATCTTTAATTACTTCTACTTTAGCATTAGCACCAACACATAAAACACTCGCCACAACTAAGCTTTTTAATAAGCCTTTAAACATTAGTTCTCCTTAATAATGATATTTATTATTATATAATATGATAATTTAATTAATAATTATCATTTATATTATCATTATTAATAAAAATTTATTATATTTAATAATAATTATTTTAAGACATTTAATTAGAATATTATGGATTAATACAGTTTTATTGAATACTTGAATTACTTTTTAAATTTAAAGCTTGGCATTAAAATATTTAAGTTAGTATAAAATTATTAATATCTTATACTATTTCTTTTTTTATATTACAACTTAAACGCACTAAACATTCATAAGCATTCGTATTAAAATATTTAGCAAATTTAACGGCATCATTAAATACGCAAATTTCATCATTAAGATTATATGTACTAAAACTATCCATTGAAATTTTACCTAAAATAGGGCTTTTGTCATCTGCTAAAAATATTTCTCCTATACCTTTATAATAAAGCATACCATCAGCGTAACCTAAATCATAATTTGCGATCTCTAAATTTCTATTGCTTACAAATGTTTCATCATAGCCTATGCTATCACCTTTATTAATTTGCCTTGAGCTAATTTTATTTGCATAAAGACTTAAAACTGGCTTTAAATTTGCATTAGCGTCACAATAACCAAATTGAGCTATTCCTATGCGAGCGGCTTTGTCATAATCATTTTCACCTAAAAACAAAGTGCTGGAATTTGAAGAATGAAAAAATATTTCATCACTAAAATTATCCTGTATAAATTCACACATTTTAATATAAAGTGGTTTTTGTTTTTTTATATTTTGCATACTAGAATAATGAGTAAATGCTGATGTTAAATTTAGCTTCTTGTCTTTTATAATTTTAATAGCATATTCTAAATTATCTTGCGTTATTCCACTTCTATGCATATTTGTATCTAATTTTAATGCTATTTTATCACCTTGTTTTAGATAATCAAAATAACACAAATCATTAATAGCTATAATATAATTTTTTTCAGATGTATAATACTGTGGTAATTGCGATAAAATTAAAATATTTTCAAATTCATCTTTTAAAATATTAGCTTCAAAGGCATTTTTCACAGCTATATACTTAATGCCAAATTCTTTAGCTAAACTACTTATTTCTAAATATCCATGACCATAAGCATTATTTTTTAAAACTATTATTAATTTATTAATAGTTTCAACTCTTTTTAAACATTCATTTAAATTATGAAAATAATTTTGTTTATTTAATCTAATTATAGCCATTATTTTTCCACTAAAATTGACATCTTATTATCAATTAATTTTATATATAACACTTTGCTACCATTAAATTTATAATTTTGAGTGCTATAGTTTTCATAAAATGTAATTTTAAATATTTTTTCATTATCTAAATTTGGATACGGAATTATATTTATATTAGAAAATTTAATTTTTTTATCTTCTTTTCTAGCAAAAATCGTTTTCTTTTGTTGTTTAAATTCCTTTAATTTAACACCATCATATCTAATAAAATCATCATTATAATATGATAAATATTTATCTATATCACTATAAGTCCAAGTATTTTTCCAGTCAAATAAATTCGCTAGTATAATAGAAATTTCATCAGCATTTGTTTTTGTAATGCCTTTTTCATTAATTAAAACTTGAGCTTTTTTATCTTTTAAAATAGCTTCAAAATCTAATAAGACATCATTAGTCATCACAACACAGCCCTTGGTTTTATAAGTATCGTATCTTACATCGCCTTCTAAAGGAAACCCATGTATCCATATACCTGAGCCAGTTTTTTTTCTCAAGCTATCATATAAATTTGGATAGCTTAAAACAAAAGCATATGGTCCATAATAATTATCAGGTGGAACCATTTTATTTGTTACTTCATAAGCACCTACTGGTGTTTTTAAATCACCTTCTACATTTTTATTACCCATAAGACCAGTTATTACACTTTGTTCAAATCTTGGTAATAATTTATTATTTTTTAGTTCGTAAAGAACAATTTTTTGCTCATCTTTATCAACCACAACTATATATTGTCCATCGCTATAATATCCGTATTCTAAATCAATATTTAATAATTCATTTTTCCAAAATTCTATATTGCTTAATTTTGCTTCTATTTTTTTATCATTTGTAACTATGCCTTCTTTTAAATAATTAGTTAATAAACTACTAGCATATAAATTTAAAGATAATATAAAAATAATAATTTTTTTCATTCTGACTCCTAAAAAACAAACAATTATAAAAACAAAATTTCAAAGTATAGTTAATATTAATTTTTTTAATACAACTTAAATATTAAAAATACTAAAGTATAATATTTATTAAAATCACTTAAAGGATAATATTATGAAAAAAGTTTTATTCGGACTGTTTATTAGTGCTAGTATGTTTGCTAACAATATAGTAGTAGAAAATCCGTATGTAAAAATTACCCCACCTAACACTAAAAATTCAGCTATTTTTATGAAAATAAACAATAATTCAAATGAAGAAGTTAAATTAATTGATGCAAAATGTGATTATGCAAATACTACAGAAATTCATACACATATAAACGAAGATGGAATGATGAAAATGGTAAAAATTAAAGATATTGTAATTCCAGCAAATAATTCAGTAGAATTAAAACCTAAAAGTTATCATATAATGTTGATGGATATAAAACAAAGTATTGATGAAAATACTAAGGTGAATTTAGAATTAAATTTCAGCAATGGTGAAAAAGTAGAATTGAAAGATATACCATCTAAAGAAATTATGCATAAACATCATTAATGAAAAAATACGTGATAATAATTTGCCTAGTAATAATTTTTATACTAGGCTTTATTTTTTACCCAAAAAATACAACGAAACGAGAACTGATTACTGAACTTACACCTTTAGAGTGTGACCTTAATAAATCAGCTTGTCAAGTTAACTATAAAAATAAAAAAATTATTTTTGAATTTGATGAGAAGCCATTAAAAATATTAAAAGAAACAAAAGTAATTATAAAAAATTTAGAGAAATTTGATAATTTAAATGCTAAATTATATGGATTAAATATGTATATGGGTGATATTATTAGTGAATTTGAATACATAAATAATGAATATGTAGGCACTTTAGTATTTAGTTCTTGTATTGAAAGCACCATGCGTTATAGATTTGAATTATTTGATGGTAAAAAAGAATTAGGAATTTTTATAGATTTTGATGTAAAAAGGTAGGATAATGAAGAAAATATTTTGTTGTTTAATATTAATGTTATTTAGTGCTTGTTTTAATAAAGAAAATGTAAAAGAAAAATATGATTTTTCACTATTAGGACCTGATAATAAACTATATTCTCTAAAAAATTTTCAAGGTGAAAATTTATTAATATATTTTGGTTATACATTATGTGCTGATGTATGTCCTACATCAATGGCAATAGCATCTCAAGCTATTAAAGAATTAAATAAAAATGACATAAAAATAATTTTTATTAGTTTAGACCCTAAAAGAGATAACGCTGATGATACTACTGAATTTGTACAATATTTTTATAAAAATTCTATAGCATTAATTCCTAAAAATGATAGAGAAATTGTAAATTTAGCAAAAAATTATGGTGTCAAATATGGTTATATTTACCAAGATAGCATAAATGATGGCAATGGTTATGAATTAGAAAAAAATGATAAAATTCAAGTAGAACAATTTTATAAAAATAATGATAATGAAAATTACACTGTAGCTCATAGTTCAAGTTTTTATATATTTGATAAAAATGGAGAATATAAAGGAGAAATTAGTAATTTGACTTTAAGTAATGTCAAGAAAAAAATTACTGAATTTTTAGATAAGAATTAACCTTTTATATTTACAATGCGATTTTTTAATCAAAAGGAGATAAAATGGCTACTAAAAAATCTAGTGAAGAAAACAAAAAAACAACTAAAAAAACCGCTACTAAAGCTAGTGTAAAAACTACAAAAGAAACTAAAAGTGTAAAGAGTGAAAAAGCACCATCAAAAACTATAAAAATAGAAACAGTAGAAGAAATAAAAACACAAGATATTAAACAAGAAGATAATAATTTAATTTACGAATTACAAAATGAATTTGAAAAATTTAAAGCCGAATTAAATATAATGAAACAGTTTAATAATAAAGATAAAAATCCTAATGATAAAGTATTTGTAGAAATTGAAAAAATAAAAGAACAAATATATATTTTAGAAGAAAAAATTGAAGAACTTGAATATAGATTAGAAAACAGCGAAGATTATTAATCCCATAAATGGGATTAATATTTTAGATTAATAAAATATTTTTAAAGTTAAATTAATCTAAAATAATAATTAAATATTATTGTAATAATTGATTTTATAGATTAAATTTAATTACAATATTATTTTTTAATTTTTTTATTCATTTTTACTTAAATTATTTATAATTGATAAAAATAAAAAAGGACAAAAAAATGCGTATTAAACAACCACACATTCCTTATGTTTCAAATAAAATTGTAATAGACTTGATAAATTCAAAGCTTATAAAGTTAGTAAATGGCATAGAGCCAGTAAAAAAAATTACTAACGATACGATTACACAACTTGTTTTAAAAGAAAAAGGTTTAGATGAAAAAGTAAATTCAATTATAAGCGAGCAAGAAAACGAAATAGATTTAATGCAAATTGATAGAAAAAATATGTTTTGGCTACTTAAAAAGAAATTAGCAGATGAATATGGTATATTAATGAACTATGAAGATAGGTATAATTCATTATCTCACGAAATTTTAAATAATTTAATCAATGAAGATTTAATTAATTTTACAACTTCAGAAAATAGGGTAAGAAATATTATATATTCTAGTATTATTGGATATTTAAAAAGTTATGAAGATATTGAAGATTTAGTATTTGATAAAATAAACAATTATAAAAGAAAAATAATACCTGGTAGTGAAGAATATGATTTAATATATGAAAAACTATATGAAGAAGAATTGAAAAAAAGAGGAATGATTTAAGTGCTAAGTTCTTTACTTGGCACTTTTTTATTAGGCTTAGGACTTAGCTTAACACATTGTTTTTTTATGTGTGGTGGTATTTTAATTTTATTTAATCAAAGCAAAACAAATATAATAGATATAACTTTATATCATTTTTTTAGAATATTAGCTTATTGTATTATAGGTGTATTAGCGTATTTTTTAGGTTTTTATATAAGTTCATTATCTTTTCAAATTTTTTTATATGCATTTTTGGGAATTTTTTGTATATTATTAGGTTTTGCACTTTTACAAAGGGGATTATTACTTAGTTTTTTTGAAAATCAGTTTATTTATAAACAGATTTTAAAACTACTAAAAAAAAATAAAAAAACTAGATATAAGGGAATAATTTTTGGATTTTTAAATGGATTTTTTCCTTGTGGTCTTGTATATTTTTTCATAGCAAAATCTATGGTTTCAAAAAATATTATAGAAGCATTCTTAACAATGTTGCTATTTGGTATAAGTACTTTACCCGCTATGTTTTTAGGTAGTGTATTAATTAATAAATTAAAATCAGTAAAATATATATCTAATTTTTTATTTTTTGTAATAATAATTTATGGATTTTATTTGTGTTATTTAGCGTTAAATTTGAGTAGATAAATGTATAAATTAAACGAATATAAAAATGCTATTGAAAATACTAATATTGTTTCTAAAACTGATATAAATGGAATTATTACATTCGTAAATGATGAATTTTGCACTCTTTGTGGATATTCTAAAGATGAATTAATAGGCAAAAATCACAATATAATACGCCATCCAGATACTCCACAAAGTGCTTTTAAAATTTTATGGGATACAATTTTAGCTGGTCGTGTTCATAAAGGAATTGTAAAAAATCTTAAAAAAAATGGAGATTTTTTTTATGCTCAAACAACTATAATCCCAATATTTGATGAAAATAATCAAATATTTGAATTTATCGCTATAAGGCACGATGTTACGCAAATGTTTTTATTAAATGAAGAATTAGCAAATACTAAACAAAAATTATTAAATTTAAATGAAAATTTAGAATTGCAAATCGCTGAAAAAACTAAAAATCTACAAGAATTAAATCAAAATTTAGAAAAAAAGATACAAGAAGCTATAAAAATCAATAACGAACAACAAAAAATTATTTTTCAACAAAATAGACAAGTAATATTGGGTCAAATGCTAGAAAATATAGCTCATCAATGGAGACAACCATTAAATGAATTATCACTTGCTATATATTTATTACATAATGAAAACAAGAAAAAGCATTATAAATTATGTCAAAAACTCATACAAAATATGAGCCAAACTATAAATGATTTTAGAAATTTTATAAATCCTAATCATATTACTCAATATAATTTGTTACCAAAAGTTATAAAATCAAGTTTATTTATAACCTATCAATCAATAAAAAAATCTAATATAAAACTTAAATTTATAATTGATAAAAATGCTTATAAAATACCGATAAAATGTAATTTAAATGAGCTTAGTCAAGTATTTGTAAATATTATTAATAACGCTAAAGATGCGTTTAATAATACAAATAATTTTAATAAAATATTAACTTTTAATTTAAGCTATAATAAGGATAAATTTATTTTAAAAATTTATGATAATGCAGGTGGTGTTCATAATGATATTATAGAACATATATTTGACCCATATTTTACAACTAAACATAAAAAACAAGGGGTTGGTTTAGGTCTTTATATATGTAAACAAATTTTAAATAATATTGACGCCACGATTACTTGCTCTAATTATAAAAATGGAGCATGTTTTGAAATAATATTTAAAGGAGATTAATGTTAAATTTATTAATTGTTGAAGATGAAAAAAATATAGCAAAATTAACAGCTGATATTTTATCACCTCTATTTAATGAAATTTTTTATGCCAATGATGGGGTTAATGGATTTAATAAATTTAAAAAATATAGACCTGATATTGTAATTTGCGATGTTTTAATGCCAGTAAAAGACGGATTAAGTCTAGCTAAAAGTATTAAAGAAATCAGTCCAAATACGCCTATAGTAGTGATATCAGCTCATAGTGATAAGGAAAAACTATTAAAAGCTATTGATATAAATATTAATAAATATTTAATAAAACCTATAATTCCCGAGGAATTAATCGCTACAATAAAAAGTATTATTTCAAATATGAGTAAAGAAATAAAATTAGGTCAATATAAACTAGATTTAATTCGCTCTATTTTTGATAATACAATAAATAAAATAGAACTAACTAAAAAAGAACTAGCATTATTAAAAGCTCTTAGTGAACCGATAGGAAAAGTAATAAGTTTAGATGATATAAAAGAAATTTGTTGGGGAACAAAAGATGTTAAAGATGGTTCAGTCAGGACTTTTATTAAAAGATTTAGAGATAAAATAGAAGTAGATATTATAAAAAATATCACTTCTACAGGCTATAAAATAATATTAAACGACTAAATAAATTTAGTCGTTTTAATTTATTCACTTTTGCTTTCTTCTTTTTCTATCATAGTTTTAACTCTTGTATTCATATCCTTGCCATTTACATTAAGCGTTACATTTTCTAACATAAGCTTATCATTT
Organism: Campylobacter sp. MG1; assembly: GCF_026616895.1. Taxonomy (NCBI): domain Bacteria; kingdom Pseudomonadati; phylum Campylobacterota; class Epsilonproteobacteria; order Campylobacterales; family Campylobacteraceae; genus Campylobacter; species Campylobacter sp. MG1. The sequence goes on along the minus strand of NZ_JANYME010000013.1, from coordinate 7,128 downwards.
TCATAATTTTTGAATACATCAAAACCTTCTTTAATCTTAATATCAAAATTTAATTTATGTGGAGTATTGTTTATAAATTCATTCACAATATCACCAAATGTTTCTTTAAAATCATTAGGTGCAAACTCAAACTCAGAATTTAATACTTCTTTTAAAGATAATAAGTCTTGCATAACTAAATCCATCTTAACATTACTTATAGAAAATATTTTTGCAATATCTTCTTGTGTAAGTCCTAGATTAGCAATCATTTCTATATTAGGTTCTGTCATATTTTGCTTTTCTACATCATATCTTAAACCAAGTTTGTCAGTTATTTCATAAAAATAATCTAATACCTTACCATTAAATTTAAAAGATAATGAATCTTTATTAATTATGTTATTTAATACAATATCATAATTTACTTCATTATTTTTCATAATATTAGTATTTATATCCAAATCATACACACCATTTGCTAAACTATTTAAAAATGAAAATTTAGGTTCACTCATAGCAATCATAGCTGCCATCCCCTTAAATGCATCAGATAATTTTACACCTTGGAATTTCGCACTAGAATAAAGGTTTTCAAACATCATATCTTTATGTAAATCTTTTAACGATATAAGTCCAGTCGCCTTACCATTATAAAATCCATTATCATTAACTGTTATTTTATCAACAGTTATAGCTTCAGCACCTTGAATGTTAATTTTTAAGGCATCGCTAACGCAATTTACTGATTCTTTTTGTTTAGAACATTTAAAATCATTAAAATTCACTCTTACTCCAGCATCATTTGGGATTTCTAATAATGCCTCTTTAAAATTAGTATTTAAATTTGCCTCATATTTTTTTACCATATCATCGCTAATTTTATCACCACAACCAACAAAACACATACCTACTAAACTTAAAGCTAATAAGGTTTTTTTCATATTTTTCCTTTCTAATAAAATATGTATAATGCTATCATATTTGATTTAAAATATAATAATTAAATGCTCTAAAAAATCATAAATTAAAAAATAATCAATTTTTAATATTTTAAAAATTTTTAAAATATTAAGCTTATTTTTTTTTTTTTTTTGTTATATTATTTTAACATTTATGTGATAGGGGATTAAAAATGAATAAAACTGTTAAAATGTCCTTAATAACTTTTGTAATTATCACTTCAGCAAACGCAGCGACAAATTATAATCTTAGTACAAAAACCTTAACTATTGAAGAAGAAAATGCAACGATTGATTACACTGGTGGTAGTGAAAATATGCATGTTAATAATATAGTTTTTAAAAATAATATCACACCTGATAATTCTACCTTAACAGTAACTGGAACACTTGATTTACACCCATCTGATGGTAATACGGATTTAGTTTTAGGAAATTTAATTGTTAATAATGAAAATGGTGCTTCATTATGGATGGGAAAAGATTGGCTAGTTCCTGCAACTAATACAAAACTTACTATCAAAAAAGACCTAACTCTAAATAACAAATTATCAAATTTATCAGTTAATACAGATGTAAATACATTAAAAAATAAAGATGCTCTTTATATGGATAGTAATACAGAATTAATAGTAGAAGGGAATTTAACCTCAAATAATGCCTATCTTGTTGTAGATTCTAAACTAACTGTAAAAGGTAAAAGTGAGATAAATAATTCTTTGCTTAGAAAAGCAACTGGTGATATTAATTTTAATGAATTAAGTCTAAATAATTCAGATTTAAAAACAGAAAAGAAAATTAACGAAAATTCAAAACAAACTACAAATAATATGACTATAAATAAACTAAGCTTAAATTCAAGCACTATAGAAAATAATGCTACTATCATGAATATAACCGATATCTTAGGTAATAATAAAGCAAACAATATTATAAATAACTCTAATACAATAACTATTAGAAAAGATGCTAGTAATGTCACAATCAATCAAAATTTAGGAAATTTAACTATAGGCGAAACAAACAACGCTAAAGGCACTATAAATAATATTGATTTAAATAACAAAGCAGGCACTACAAACCTAAATAACATAAATATAATCTCATCTAATATCAATGCTAATGATACTAGTATAAAAGCAAATGGTATTAATATGGAAAGTGGCACAATTACTACAAATAGTGGTAAAGTAGAATTTAGTGGCGATAATACAATTACAGGCACTACTATTACTGGAACAAATCCTAACCATATAAATATCGTAGGCGGGAAAGATAATACATTAACGCTTAAAAATGTAACAGCAAGTAATTCTAACATAGGTCAAGCTACTGGTAGTAGAAATGGCGGTATAACAATTGATGGCGGCACTTACGCAAATGTAAATTTAGGTACAACTGGTGGGTCAACTACTGAAGCTATACAAAAATTAATCATTACAAACAATGTTAATTTAAATGGTGAGCGAATAAATGCTGATAATTTAACGATAGATAATAATAGCAATGTTACAACCACTGGTAATATTTCTACTAATAGTAATGTTACAATCAATGATTCTACAGTTAATTTTAATAACATAGTAGTTGGTAAGGCAAATGCAAAAATAAATATTGGTAATTCAACTCTTACTTCATCAGGTGGCATTTTGTCTAATAGTGCAAAAGATAGCACATTAGACATTACAAATTCTAAATTAAATTTAAAAACTATTGGAATAAATGGCGATATAATAATTAAGGATAATAATGCTAATAATTCATTATCAAGTGATTTAATAATAACTTCAAGTAAAGGCAATGTAGTTATTGATAACTCAACTAGTAATGCTAATATAACAAGCACAGCTGGTTCAATAACATATACAAATAATTCTAATATAAGTGGGAATTCTACAGCAAAAACCGATATCATAGTAAAAGATGGTGCTAGTATTAGTAATGGTACTCACACAGCCACTAATGGTAAATTAGACTTGCAAACTAATGGTATAATTAGCGGTGGGACTATCACAGCTCAAGCTGTAGATATTAGTGGTAATGTATCAGGTGGAGAAATTATAGCTACGAATGGCAATGCTAATATAGCTGGTAATGTTAGTGGTGGAGAACTAAACGCAAATGATATATATATTAAATCAGGTAGCAATGTAAGTGGTGGATTATTTACTAGCACAAATGTTATTGATATTGGAGAATTAGGTAAAGACAAAACTAATGTTAGTGGTGGAGAATTTAAAAGTAATTATTTTAAATCTACTAATGCAAATATTAATGGTGCAAATATCAACACAATAAAGGCTGATTTTATAAACTCAACTTATAATGGAAATAGTTTCAAATCAACTGGCGATGTAATTATAGATAACAACAGCGAAATTAATTCAGCTCTTGATATAGGTGGTAATGCAACAATTAGTAGTGCAAGTAAAATTAATGCAGATATTACAAATGTTAAAGACATTACTATTAGCAACAAAGATACAATAATCAATGCCAATATAAATGCAAGTGGATTTGTAGATATGTCAAGTGATGCTACCTTGAATGCAGATAAAACAATCAAGGCAAATAAAGCTGCTGTAAGAAGTGCAAATGTAAAAGGTATTTTAGATATAGATGATAGTGTGGATTTATTAAATGCAAATGTAGAAAAAACTGCAAAAATTACAGCTAATAATAAAATCCAAGTATATATGGGGACTATAAATGGAGAATTAGAATCTAAAAATAGTGATATACTCTTAGGATATGGAGCTAAATCAGGTAAAAATGCTAATTTTATAACAAATAGTGGAAGTGTTATTTTAAGTAATAAAATGTTAGATAGCAAATACCCTGCACCTGGCACTCAAGATACCAATATAAAAGGGACAATTAATGCTAATAAATTGCTTGTAAAAGATGGTGCTACATTAAATGCTAATTCTACAATAACTACTACAGCAGAATTTGAAAGTGGAGCTATTTTAGGAGAAAATGGTATTGTAAATACAAAAGATATAATTTTTAACAATTCAGAAGCCAAAGAAAATTCTAAAATGACAGCTGAAAATTTCACAGCTAAAAATCATTCAACGATACATTTAACAAACGACAGCTTATCAGCTAAAAGCACTATAATTGATTGTTCTATTACTCAAGGTGGGGTATTAAATGGTGATAATTTAGTTATAATCGCAAATGGTTCTTTTGTAAATTCTAGTGTAAATAGTGGTGGAAAAGTTGATGTTATAGGTGGAACTTGTGGTAATACTACTGTTGAGGGTAATATAAATACTAAAGATTTAGTAGTAAGAAGGGGTGCTAATGTTAATGGAGATAGCACTTTTGATAGTGCTACTATAGATAATGCTAATATATCAGGTAATCTAACTAGCACTAAGGCTGATGGTACTTTAACAATATCAAATGGTGCTAATATTAGTGGTGGAATTGTAGATGTAAAAGGTGATATAACTTTAACAAATAAAGCACAAGATTTAGGAGAATATAATAAATTCCAACCTGAACCAGCTACAAATAATCCAAAAACTATAATAAATTCAACAATAGCAAATGCTAATAATGTTACATTAGGAAAAGACACTGAAATTACTGGGGATATTACAAAGGCTAATGATATCAATGTAAATAATAATGGTGAGATTAGTGGTGATATTAATGAGGCTAATAATATTAATGTAGATAGTGGAAAATTAACTTCAGGTACAATCAATGCAAATAATCTTACTACAAATAATGGTGCAATTATAGGTAAAGATGATAAAACATCTAATATTACATTAAATGAAAAAGCTAATTTAAATAATAGCATCATAAATGCAAACATTAATGCTACAAAAGATATTATTGTTACATCAAATGATATAATGAAACCTAGCGAAATAAATGCAAATTTAACTTCTAGTAATGATATTAAAATCAGTGGCACTGAGGCTACTACAATTAATGCAAATTTAAAAGCTAATAATGATATCAATATAGAAAATGCCGATATAAATAAAATAGACATTAATTCAGGTAATAATATTAAGATAAATTCTAGTAATATAGCTAATGCTATAATTAATGCTACTAATGATATAAATTTAAATGATACAAATTCAAAAGATTCAAAATTAACATCAAAAAATTCTAATATAACTATTAGTGGTGGTGAATTTAAAGGTAATGATTCAAAAATAACTACTAATAATGGAAAAACCACTCTAAGTAATAAGGCTAAAGTTTGCTCTAATATTGATACAAAAGATTTTGATTTAAATAGTGGTGCTAGTATATGTGGTGAAGTAAATGATACTAATTCTATTATTATTAACAGCACTAACAATGCAGTAATTGATGGTAGTACTAAAGGAACTAACATAGGTAAAAATGTTACACTAATAACTAATAATTTAGAAGTTCAAAACATTGATAATATTAATTCTAAAATGGAAAACAAAATCAATGCTAACGGAGAATTTGTAGTGAGGAATTCAACATTAACATCAGACATAAAAGTTAAAGGAAAAACTTCGTGTTTAAAGTCGTATGATACTACTTTAAAAGGTGAAGTTGAAGCAGATTGTTTATATTCAGAAGGAACTACCTTTGATGGTGAAATTTTTGCTAAAAATGTAACTGATACAGGCTCAGTATTTAATAATAAAACAACAATAAGTGATGGTGAAAATAAATTGACTGATTCGGTATTTAAGAATAAGCTTAAATTAGATGGTAAAGGTAATACTTTATTAACACATGCTGATATGACTGATTTAATAAATGAAGCTATTAGTGTCGTATTAGATAATATTGCGAAATTTGATAATATAACTAATCAAAATGGTGGTAGTTTAAGCATTAATAACACTGATAAAATAACAGGGAATAGCATTACAAATACTGGTGATAATTCTAAATTAAAAATAAATAACGCTGAAGAAATTAGTTCTACTATCAATAATGAAAATAATGCTGAGTTAAGTTTGGAAAATATTGAAAAAATTTCAAGCACAATTACAAATGATACAGGTGGTAAAATAAATATTACTGATGCTGAAAATATTAGTGGAGATATTACAAATAATGCAAAATTAAATATTGTTAATTCTAATATTAATTCAGAAATTAAATTTGATAATAACAAGTGTGGTACATTAATTACAAAAAATTCAAAATATACTAATAATGTAGAACAATGTAATCTAAATGCAAGTGGTGCTAATAAATTTGAAAAAGATATATTGGTTCATAAACATTCAGAGATTACAGATGATTTTAATGCTAATGTATTTAAAACCAATACTTTAAACGCTAATGAAGCAATAATAGAATTAACAGGTGGAAATACTTTATCTAGTATAAATGATAAAGTTGATAACACCTATGAGAATATTGATAATTTAGTGCCAAATACATCGTATACTCTAACTAATTCAACATTAAAAATATTAAATGCTAAAAATAATAGCATAAGTATTAGTGGTATTAGAGCTGATAATTTAATATTAAATAATTCTCATATACAAGCACAGGTTGTTACAAATAATCTCAATGCAAATGATACAAAGTTTTATATGTATGGAGGTGGAATTAATACCAATCTTTATAATGATTTTAGTGGTCCTATCGTTGTAAATAATAATGCTGAAGGTAGCAATAATGAAATAATTTTATCTAATACAAATTTAAGTGCTTTAACTAAAAATAATGTTCCTATCGCCATTGTAAATGGTAAAAAAGATTCAGGATATTTTAAAGTATCTTATAAAACTATTTTAGCTAACTATAATACTAAAATATTACATTTTGATGAAATAGATGATGATGGGGTGTGGAGTTTAGGTTTAAGTAAGAATAAGCCAGAAAATGTAAAAAACGATATCAAATCTAGTGTAAATATAGACGAACAAGTATGGAATGGAATTGGTAAAATCAATCCTAATGATGCTGATTTAGTAGAACTTGAATATTTTAATCCAAATGTTGTAAGTACAGTAAAGACCATAATATACTCTCCATACTATGTATCAAAGTATTACATAGATGATATAGAGCATAGATTTACATATCTAAGAAACAATGAAACTAATAAAGGTTTTTGGATAAATACTGATTATAATTATTTAGAAACTAATACAAATAACTTAAAAGCTAATAGAGTTTATATAGGAGTAGATAATAAATTAGACTTTAATAA
>NZ_JANYME010000012.1 GCF_026616895.1 Campylobacter sp. MG1 | reverse complement strand
TTATCGTTTAGATATGTATGATATAGCTAGATTTTTTGGAGCAACGGATAAATACTGTATATCTTACATAATTGCTTTTGCAATAACATTTGTAGCAACATCAATTATGATATATATTATAAAAAAGTTTAGAAATAAAGTAAATTAAAATAAATGAGACAATATTGTCTAAAAAAAGGATAAAAAATGCTTACGATTTTATTTTGGATTTGGGCTTGTGCAGGTTGGCTACCTGCTATAATTGGATGGGGAATACTTTATGCTATATATTGGGCACTAGATAAAGGCGTAGATATGCTATTACAAGCATTACCGTACATTATAGGTCTTATACTACTCGCTGCATTAGCAGATTTAATTGAAGCAAAAAACAAGAAAAAAGAAGCAAACGCTAATAATACAACACAACAAAGAAAAAAACCTAGTAAAAAAGCAATTAATAAATGGATAGAACAACAAATTGACGCAGGAACTGCTGAACTACTAAGAAAAAACCCTAATCTAACTGAAGAACAGATTAATCATGCAAGAGCTAAAGCAAGAGAACATTTAATAAATGAATTAAGAAAAAATGGAGAAGATATTTAAAAACCTAAAACTTAACTACTGATTATTCAGTAGTTAAGCTCGAAAATGATGTTAAAATTGAAAGGAGTTAAATTATGACACTTATCATAGACATTGAAACTAATAGATTTAAAACTAAACATCAATTAACATCCGAAATAAACACTATTCATTGCATAGGTTGAAGTATGAAGATAAAGAACTAAATGCTTTAGTATGAAAATAAAGATAAATACATTTGTGATCAAATGGCAGGTGGAAGCTTAAAGGTTAAAAGTAAGAATGAATTAGAAGCTAGGTTAAGAATTAATAATAGGCGAAAGAACTAGCGAGGATATTAAAGTTGAAAGTAAGAATGAATTAGAAGATATGTTAAGAAAGATAGAAAAATTTATGAAAAGAAAATGAGATAAAAACTATATTAAATGTAGAAGTTAGACAAGATATAAAGACATTTATATAAATAAATTAAGGAGAGTGTGTTAGATTAAAATGAAAGAGAGAATATAAACTTTCTTTCATTTTGTTAATACTTCATAGGTTTTTAAATCTTATTTTTATGGTTTTTATTTAAGCGTGATTTTAAATATTAACTTATTTTTAATAATTCTTTTTTTCTTTAAAATTTATGCTGATAAATATCAAATTTATATCTATAAAGTAATGTTTATAAAACAATATCTAAATAATTAAAAAAATACAAACTAACCATAAAAGAATAATTGTAAGAACTAACAAAAGATAATGGTATTTATCTATGTGATATTGATATAAGTTTAATTACTGATATGAGTGTATTGTTTAAAAATAGTAATAGCTAAGACTTTAATGACATAAATATTTAGAATTTAAGCAATGTAATCAATATGAGATATATATTTTACAATGCTAATATAGGTTGTACGTTATATATGAAGTTAAATTTTATAAATATCAATAATATAGTAAAGTTAAAAAAAATGATATTAAACTTACAGTTTATAAATTATTATTTTGATAATAAATTTTAAAGATAAAATATATTTTATTTTATTAGTTTTATTTATTGTAGTTTTATTTTTAGTTGTTGTAGTTTTTAGTGATAATATTTAAATAGTAAAAATAAATTTAAAATAATTTAATTAGTATATTTAATACAATATATTACTTTTAAGATATTTTTAATAACTAATTTTTATATAATTTGATATATTCTCAAGTTATAAATTATTTTTTTAACTATCATGCTTATGCGAAATATTAATTTAAATTATTTACACTAACGCTTTAAAAATATATTCTATATAATAAATTTTGTTAAGGAATAACAATGTATAAGATGATATCAAGTATGAAATTAAGCATAATTTTGTTTTTGTTGTTTGCTTTTGCTAGTGGTTTAGCAACTTTTATAGAAAGCAAATATGGAACTCCTACAGCTTGGGCTTTAATATATGCTAGTTGGTGGTTTGCTGCTATTCAGGTATTGCTAGGAATTAATTTATTTTTTGCAATATTTAGATATAAAATGTATGAAAAATTACCACTTTTTATATTCCATCTTAGTTTTTTATTTATGCTACTTGGCTCGGCACTTACTAGGTATTATGGATTTGAAGGATATATTCATATAAGAGAAAATGAAACTTCAAATATAGTAAGCTCAAGAGAAGCATTTTTTAGTATTTCTGCTATGAAAGATAATAAATACTATTCAAGCGATGAGTTTAAATATATAAGCGTAATAGGTCATAATGATGTAGATATTAACTTAGATTTAGATGGCAAAATAGCTAATTTAAAATTAGAAAAAGTTATTTTACACGCAAAACCAGCTTATAAAGAAGAAATAGGCGGAAAACCTTTCGTATTATTAAATGTTTCAGGAGAGCAAGGCTCAAGTGCATTAGCCCTTGATGAAGGTAGATTTGTTGTATTAGGAGAAGTTGTAATAGCAAATAAAAAAGCTATTTCAATGAATGCTAAGCTTTTAGAATTTAACGAAAACAAAATTAAAGCGAATTTTGATTTAGAAATATTTGATGTTAAAAATAAGAAAAATATAAAATTATTAGCTGATAATGAATTTAGCCTTGATGATGGAATGGTAATTTCATTTGAAAATTACAAAATTGGATTTGATAAATTTTACAAAAATGGCGTTAAATACTACGAAGATAGCAAAGATAGCGAGTATCCAAATGCTTATTTAGTAAAAGTAACTTATGATAATGATAGTTTATACGCATATTTGTTTGAAGGAGAAGGGCAAAAAATCACTCTAGCAAATCAAACTTTTAGCATATCTTATACTGCTAAATTACTTGAATTACCATTTAGCTTTACTTTAAACAAATTTGAATTAGAGCGTTATATGGCTTCAAATTCTCCGAAATCTTATGCAAGTTATATTAGAATAAATGATGATGAAAGTAAGGATTATAAGATTTATATGAATAATGTATTAGACCATAAAGGTTATAGATTTTATCAAAGCTCATACGATAAAGATGAGCTAGGAACTATTTTAAGTGTAAATCAAGACCCAGGCAAAATACCAACTTATATTGGATATTTATTATTAGGTATAGGATTATTTTTAAACTTGATTTATAAAAATTCACGCTTTATGATTTTAACAAAACGCTTAGCAAAAATGAGTTCATTAGTGCTTTTACTTAGTGCTTTAACTCCGCTTTTACATTCTGATGACATTAATGAAGCTATAGATAATGCTAATAAAAATCTAGCCCCAGTTAGCCTAGAAGAACATGTAAAAGAATTAAGCGTTTTACCAGTTCAAAAAGACAATGGAAGAATAGCTCCATTTGGCTCATTAGCACTTGATTTAGTAAATAAAATTCATAAAACAAGCACTTATCAAGGTAAAGATGCAACAGAGCTTTTAATATGGATTATGAGTGATTTTAAAGACTTTTCTAAAGAAAAATTTATTTATCTAAGCAATCAAGAAATAAGAGATTTTTTAAATCTTGGCAAGGGTAAATATGCTAGTTTTTACGATTTTTTTCCAAATAATGTATATGCTTTAAAAGATGAAGTTGATAAGGCTTTAAGAACCAATCCAAACAAGCGTGGAACTTATGAAAAAGAATTATTAAAAGTTGATGAGCGTTTAAATCTTTTATATTACGCTTCTTTAGGTGGTTATGTAAGAGCTAGTTTTGAAGATGGTAAAGCTTTAAATGTTTTAGAAACTAGCAAACCTGATTTAAAAGCTTATTTTTTATCATTAATAAATGCAAATAAAGACAATAATTATGCTTTAAGTTCAAAGATTTTAAATGAGATTAAAGCTAGTCAAGGAACTAATATTGATGAAGCAAAATTTAAATTAGAAATCGCTTTTGATAAGGTAGGGATTTTTACAAAATTAAGCCCTGTTTATTTATTAGGTGGTTTAGTGCTATTAATTTTAGTATTTTCAAGAATGATTAGTGGTAAAACAAGTCTAAAAACTGCCTTTAAAATAGTTTATTATCTAAATATTTTAGTTTTCATAGTTCATACAATTGCACTTGCTATTAGGGGATATTTAAGTGGTCATGCACCTTGGTCAAATTCTTATGAAAGTTTATTGTATATTTCTTGGGCATTAAGCTTAAGTGGTATTGTATTTTCTAAAAAAAGTCCTATTTCATTATCACTTACATCAATTCTTGCAGCTATTGTTTTAATGGTAGCTCATCTTAGTTCAATTGACCCACAAATAGGCAATCTCGCACCTGTTTTACAAAGTTATTGGCTAACAATTCATGTTAGTATCATAACTGCTAGTTATGGATTTTTAGGTCTATGTGCTTTACTTGGAATTTTTGTATTAGTTTTATTTATTATGTTAGGAAAAAATAAAAAGCTAAATGAAAGAATAAAATCAAATATAAAAGAAGCTACAATGATTAACGAAATGGCTATGATTTTAGGCTTATCATTGCTTACTTTAGGCAATTTCTTAGGTGGTGTTTGGGCTAATGAATCTTGGGGAAGATATTGGGGCTGGGATAGTAAAGAAACTTGGGCTTTAGTATCTATTTTAGTTTATGCTGCAGTTTTACATATTAGAATGATTAAAGGAATAAATAATCAATTTACATTTGCAGTATGCTCTATGTTTGCATATTTGAGTATTATTATGACTTATTTTGGAGTGAATTACTTTTTAACAGGTATGCACTCATATGCTGCAGGAGAAGCTGCTAGCGTGCCTATTTATGCTTACATTAGCGTAGGAGTTATGGCATTATTAGCAATTGTTGCAAGTAAAAATAAAAAGGAAGCAGAACTTTTATAGACTGGTTATAAGCTGTGAATAAAGTATATTTTAGATATTTATTTTCTTTATATTTTAAGAATTGTTTTGTATTTACAATAGCTTTTATTATGTTTTATTTAATGATTGATATTTTTGTAAATTATAATAAGCTAAATTTAAATACAAATATTTTTTTATTGTATATATTTTTTACTATTTTTACAGCTTTTTATTATGTTTTACCAATAACTCAAATTTTATCTATAATCTATACGAAAATAACATTAATTAAGAAGAATGAATTCATAGCGTTTTATTCTTTAGGACTTAGCAAGAATGCTAGTCTTATTCCAGCTTTTATAGTTAGTATTTTGTTTTCTATAATAGCTATTTTTTTTAATTATACAAATCTATCATACTCAGAAAAATATAAATCAAATATTTTAAAATATGGTTATGTAAACAGTAAGAAAAATGATTTATTTTTTAGATATAACAACGATTATATTTACATAGGTAATTACAGCGATAACAAGATAAATGATATTGAAATTTTAAAAATTAAAAATAATGAAATAGCTACTTTGACAACAGCTAAAGAGGGAAATTTTGTTAATAATAACTGGGTTTTAAAAGATGTAAAATCAATAGAATATAAATTTAGTGATAATTTTAATGATATAGTAGTGATTGAAGAAAATATTAATGAAAAAATTACGCTAAATAACTTTAAACCAGAAATTTTAGATAATTTAGACTCAGATGAAAATAGTTTGCAAGATGTATTTTTTTATCTTAAAAATTTTGATAGTAACCAAAATATATTTAGAGCTAATATTTACAAACAAACTATATTTTTATTATTTGCACCATTTTTATCATTAATTATTTTTTATAAATTACCTATTATGCCTAGATTTTCAGATTTAAATTTAATAGGTTTAATATATACTTTTATATCATTATTATTCTATGGTAGTTTATTTTTATTATTAAGATTTGCACAAAATGGAGTAATAAATCCAGAAATATCCATACTTTTACCTATATTTTTGATTATTATATATTCGTTAATAATGTTTGTTAAAAATAGATGAAAAATTGATTATAAAGGGATAATAATGGACTTTTTAAAACTTGCAAATGGTATTAATACACCTTTTTATTTGTATGATTTTAACGAGATTGAAAATAGATTTAATAGTATTAAAAAAGCATTTAGTGGAGCTAAAAATAATATTTTTTACGCGGTTAAGGCTAATTCAAATTTATCTTTATTAAAGTTTTTAGCGAATTTAGATAGTGGATTTGATTGTGTTAGTGCAAATGAGATTAGAAGAGCTTTAAAAGTAGGTGCTAAACCTTATAAAATAATTTTTAGTGGGGTTGGTAAAAGTGCAAGTGAATTAGAATTTGCAATAGAGCAAAAAATACTTTATATAAATGTAGAAAGTAGTGCTGAATTAGAGCTTTTAGAAAGTATTGCAAAGAGCAAAAATCAAGTAGTAAATATAAGTATTCGTGTAAATCCTAATATAGATGCAAAAACTCATCCTTATATTTCAACAGGTCTTAAAGAAAACAAATTCGGAGTTAGTCTAGATAATGCTAGGGCTATGTTTTTAAAAGCACATAAATCAGATTATTTAAATCCAGTAGGAGTTCATTTTCATATAGGTTCAAATATCTTAGAATTAAGTAGTATTATCCAAGCTGCTATTTTGGTAGAAAAATTTATAAAAGAACTAAATACCGCAGGGCTAAATATTAAGTTTTTTGATATTGGTGGCGGAGTTGGTATTAAATACAAAAATGATGAAATAGAGCCTAATTTAGATGAGTTTGCACATATGATTAAAAATATTGCAAAAGCACAGGATTTGACAATTTGCTGTGAGCCAGGTCGCTATATTGTAGGAAATGCAGGTTATTTAGTAAGCAAGGTTTTATATGAAAAAACCAACGAAGGAAAAAGATTTGTAATATGCGATGCTTCTATGTGTGAGCTAATTCGCCCAAGTTTATATGAAGCATATCATGAGATTTTAAGCTTTCCTAGTGTAAATAAGCTAAATGAAAGTAGCAAGGCTGATTTAGTTGGTGGAGTTTGTGAAAGTGGAGATTTCTTAGCAAAAGATATAGTTTTACCACCTTTAATGGCAAATGATTTAGTAGTTATTAAAAGTTCAGGAGCTTACGGATTTGTAATGAGCTCAAATTATAATTCAAGAACAAAGGTTGCTGAATATTCTTTATATAACAATGAGTTAAAATTAATAAATAAAGCTCAAAGTTTTGATGAATTAATAGCTAATGAATTATCTTGTTTGTGAGTATATTATGAATTTAGAAGAAATTAGACAAAATATAAATAAAATTGATGATGAAATAATTAAATTATTAAATCAAAGAATGGAATTTGTAAAGCAAGTTGGTATTTTAAAGCATAATGAAGGTAGTCCAATTTATCGTCCTGTAAGAGAAAACGAGATAATAAATAGACTAAGTGAAAATAGCAAAGGCTTATTGGAAAAAGACGCAATTAAAGCAATTTATCAAGAGATTTTTGCAATTTCAAGAAATCTTGAATTACCACAAAGAGTTGCGTTTTTAGGTCCAATTGGCACTTATACTCATCAAGCAGCAAGATTGTGGTTTGGAGCGCTTAGTGAATATATTGAGATTGCTACTATTGAAGATGTTTTTGTTAGTTTAAATAACGATGAAGTATCTTATGCAGTAGTTCCTATAGAAAACAATACAGAAGGTGGGGTTGGAGCTACTCTTGATTGTCTTGCAAAATACGATGATATTTTGATTTTTGCTGAGAATTATTTAGATATTCATCATTCATTCGCAAGCACAACTGATGATATAAGAGATATTAAAGTGATTTTTTCTCATCCACAAGGCTATAATCAGTGCAAAAAATTCTTAGAAGCTCATAATATTTTAGACATTGAGTTTGTCCCTACTAAAAGCACAGCCGCTGCTGCAAAATTAGCAAAAGATACGCCAAACTCAGCTGCAATTTGCTCAAAAATTGCAGCAAAACTAAGCGATTTGCCTTTAATGTTTGAATGTATTGAAGATAATAAGGCAAATAAAACTAGATTTTTAGTGCTTAGCAAACATTCTTGCGAAAAATCAAGCAATTCTAAAACATCAATTCTAGCAAATACAGCACATAAAGCAGGTGCTTTAGTTGATTTACTTAATGAGTTTAAAGAAGCAAATATCAACTTAACTAAAATTGAATCAAGACCTTTAAAAACTAAGGATTTTGAATATAGTTTTTTTATTGATTTTGATGGGCATATAGACGATGATAATATTAAAATGATTTTAAAAAATAAAAATAATATTAAGTGGTTGGGTTCATATTTAAAGAATGATTTATGATTATTTTTTTAAAAATATAGACAATGAAAATTCTAATTTTATATCAAAATATAAGTTAGCTATTTTTATTGTTTTTAGTGTTTTTTTATTTATTTTAATATTTTTATTATGCGATAAAGAATATTTTAATAAAGCATTTAATAATAATTTTTTGTATTATGATAGTAATGTTTTAAGTAATGATAAAAATTTTGATTATGTTAAGAGACAAATTCAATACAAAAAAGATTATGATTTTTTTTTAGAACAAAAAAT
Source organism: Campylobacter sp. MG1 (assembly GCF_026616895.1). Lineage (NCBI taxonomy): Bacteria > Pseudomonadati > Campylobacterota > Epsilonproteobacteria > Campylobacterales > Campylobacteraceae > Campylobacter > Campylobacter sp. MG1. The sequence goes on along the minus strand of NZ_JANYME010000012.1, from coordinate 20,441 downwards.
TATTAATATATTATTACCTATTTTAGGAGATGAAAATTTATTTATAGTTAAAGTTAATACTATTTTTGATTTTAATCAAGAAAAAAGAAAAAATGATGATTTAAAAAATGTATATAAAGATAGTTATGCAACGATAGAAAAAATAAATGTTGTTATTACAATTAATGAAAATATTAAAAATAATAAGAAATTAAATGATGATGAATTAAATAAATTAATAAATTTAATACAAAATATAGTAGGCTTTGATAATAGTAGAGGTGATAGTGTAACTATAAGTACTTTTAAATTTGCTAATCAAAATAATCTTATTGTTTTTTTAGATAATTATTATGTTATATATATTTTTAAAATATTTTTGATAATTTTAGTTTTGTTTTTGTTTTATAAAATGTTTTTATATTATTTTTCTAAATTATTAGATAATGATTCAGAATCTAAAAATATAAAAAATTATAATAATATTAATCAAAATATTATAGATGAAAAAATAGTCAATCAAGAATATGATAAATTAATAAAAGATATAAACGATATTATTTTTTCAGATACTGATAAAATAGTAAATATATTAGTAAATTTGCTAAACGATAATATAGAAAAAAATGACTATCATTTTATGAGAAAATTAGCCATTTTTTTTGTATTAATAGGCAATAATTCAGCAAGTTTAATAATGGTAAAATTTGATGAGTTAAAAATTAATCAATTAATGAGTGAAATAATAAAAATAAAAGAAATTAATAAAGATGAAGCTATAAAAATATTAATTTATTTTTATGATTTATTTATGAATGAAAAATTAGTTTTTAATAATGGATTAGATAGTGCTAATGAAATTTTAAATAAATTATTTGATAATCAAACAGCTAGTAAGATTTTAGAAAATATATTAGGAAATAGCACTAAATTTGCGTTTTTAAATAATATAAATATAAATTTTCTAGTGCAATTATTAGAAAGTGAAAATGAACAAACTATAGCATTAATATTATCACATTTAGAACCATTAAAAGTAGCTAAAATATTAGAACGTTTTGATATAAATTTAAGAAATAATGTAGTTTATAGAATGGCTAGTTTGAATAATGTTAATCAAGATATTATAGATAGAATATCATTTGTTTTAATGAATAAAGTCAAAGAATTATCTTTTAATCAACAAAACATATGTAGTATTAAAAATAGCGCTAGAATAATTAATTATTTAGACGATAGTTTAAGTAAAGATATTTTAAATTATATAGAAGAAAATGATAAATTTATAGCTAGTAAAATTAAGGATAAATTATTCACCTTTAATGATATTTATAGATTTAGTGATAATGACATGAAAATTATTTTAGAGCATATTAGTTATAGTGAGCTTATGATAGCGTTAAAAGGTAGCACCGATGAGTTTTGCAATTTTTTTACTTCGTTTATGGATAAAAATGAGTGTGAAAATTTTAATATTAATATGTTAAATTTAGGAAATTTAAAAGTAAAAGATATTGAATTTGCACAAGAAAATATCGTAAAAACCATAAAAAAACTTATAGAGCAAGAAAAAATTAATTTACTAGATGATTGATGATAGGAAATATTAATGAATAAAAAGATTAGCAATATAAAAAACCTTAACATTAGAGAATTAATAGAATTATGTAGTGATATAAGAGCTACAATCATTGAGCAAGTTAGCAAAAACGGCGGTCATTTATCGTCTAATTTAGGCGTGGTTGAACTAAGCGTTGTTCTTCATCATTTATTTGATATAAAGGAAAATCCTTTAATTTTTGATGTATCTCATCAATGCTACGCACATAAAATATTAACAAATAGGAATTTAGAAAATCTAAGACAATTTAATGGGATTAGTGGTTATACCGAGCCAAATGAGAGCGAGTATGATTTTTTTATAGCAGGGCATTCATCTACTTCAATATCTCTTGCAACGGGGGTTGCAAAGGCTTTTAGTCTTAATAAAAAAGATGCAATTCCAATTGCTATTATTGGTGATGGGGCGATGGGCTGTGGATTAGCTTATGAAGCTTTAAATGAATTAGGAGATAGAAAATATCCAAGTATTATTATCTTAAATGATAATAAAATGAGTATTAGTAAGCCTATTGGTGCGGTTTCAAGATTTTTATCAAAAAGTTTATCAAGTCCAATTTATCAAAAATTTAAAAAAGGCGTTGAAGCAATGCTTGAATACTTGCCTGAAGGTGCTAGATATACTGCAAAAAGATTTGAAGATGGATTTAAATTAATCACTCCTGCTGGAATGTTTTTTGAAGAATTAGGGCTTGAATATATTGGCCCAATTGATGGGCATAATATCGCTGATTTAATAACTGCATTAAATCTAGCAAAAAGTCTTAAAAAGCCTGTATTATTGCATATTCAAACAATCAAAGGCTATGGTTATGAGTATTCTTTAAATGATGAGGGTAGTTGGCACGGAGTTGGAGCTTTTGATATAAAAACAGGTAAGAGTTTAAGTAGTTCAAAAAAACCTAGTGCAACGGCAATTTTTAGTGATATTTTAGATGAACTAGCAAGTAAAAATGAAAAAATAGTAGGTCTTAGTGCAGCTATGCCAAGTGGCACTGGAATTGATAAATTAATAGCAAAATATCCTAATAGATTTTATGATGTAGGAATAGCAGAAGCTCACGCAGTAACTTCAATGGCCGCTATGAGTAAATGTGGTTTTATGCCTGTTGTAGCTATTTATTCAACTTTTTTGCAAAGAGCTTATGATAGTTTAATTCACGATTGTGCAATACTTAATCTTAATATGGTTTTTGCACTTGATCGTGCAGGGATTGTAGGAAATGATGGCAAAACTCATCAAGGAGCTTTTGATATTTCATATATATCTTGCATACCTAATTTTAAAATTTGTGCTCCAACGAATGCTAAAAGTTTTAAATTATTGCTTGAATACGCTACAAGTAAAGTTGGGCTAATTGCTATTCGCTATCCAAGGGGAAGTTTTGCTTTAGATGAGAGCTATGAGCCAAGTTTAAAAACTCATTTTATTAAAAATGTAAATTCTAATATAAGCTTTTTAGGTTTTGGAGAAGGCGTTGCAAAAGCTTTAGCAGTTAGTGAAGAAATCAATGCAAATGTAATTGATTTAGTATTTGCTAAACCACTTGATAAAGAGTTTTTATTAAATCTTGCTAAGAGTTCAAAAGAATGGCATATTTTTAGCGAAAGTGCAAAAATAGGCGGATTAAATTCTATAATTTCTAGCTTTTTAAAAGAATATGATTTAGACATTAAATTAATATCTTATGAATACGAAGATGAGTTTATAACTCACGGAAATACAAATGAAGTTATGCAAAGCTTAGGGCTTGATGCAAAAAGTATTATAAATAAAATTAAAGGCAATAAATGATAGTTAGTGCAGGAATAAGTGAGATTTATGATTACGCAGAGCCTATTGGATTAGGTAGTAATTGTTCTATAAAACTTAGCGAATTAATACTTAAAAAGCAGCCAAAAAGATTGATTTTCATAGGTTCAATGGGGCTTTATACTAAAGAAATTGAGCTTTTTAGCGTAAATGAGTTTAAAAGTGCTGTAAATATTGAATTAGCTATGTTAGATGATTTAGTTTATACCCCTATGAAAACTAATGAAGTTTCTAATTTAAATTCTTCTAATTATATTTGTAAAAATTACGAATACGCTAAGAAAATGAATGAAAAATACGGGATATTAGGCGAAAATATGGAGTGTTTTAGTTTTTTTGCGACTGCTAATTATTATAAAATCCCAGCTAGTGCAATTTTAGTAGCGACTAATTATTGTGATGAATTCGCACACGAAGAATATATAAAAAACATAGCAAAAGCTAATGAAATACTAGAAAATTACTTAGAAAACAAAGGACTTTTATGAAAGAATTATTAGATTTTTTACCAGAAGAATATAACCTTAGTCCAAAATATCTAAATAATGAATTAGCAAAATTTGTATATCAAAAATATATAAATGATTTTAGCGAAGCTACAAGTTTATCAAAAGCTCTAAGAGAACAATTAAAAAATGAATTTAACATTATGCCACTTAGCTTAAAAATAGCTCAAACAAGCATTGATGGGAGTATTAAATTCTTATTTTCCTTGCACGATAATCACACAATAGAAAGCGTTTTGCTACCTATGAAAAAAGAAAGAATAGAAAATGGTGTGAAAAAAAGTGCAAAATACACTATTTGTATAAGTAGCCAAGTAGGTTGCAAAAGTGGTTGCGCCTTTTGTTTAACGGGTAAAAGTGGGCTTATTAGAAATCTTAGCACAGCTGAAATAGTAGCTCAAGTATTATTTATCAAAAAATACGCAAAAATCCCTTATGAGCAAGGTATTAATATAGTTTTTATGGGTATGGGAGAGCCACTTGATAATTTAAAAGCAGTTAGCAAGGCTATTAAAATCTTTTCTCATAACGATACTCTAGCAATATCTCCACGCCGTCAAACAATCTCAACAAGCGGTCTTGCAAAGCAAATTGAAGAATTAGGCAAGATGAATTTAGGTGTATTACTTGCAATTTCGCTTCACGCTGTAAATGATACTTTAAGAGATGAATTAATGCCTATTAATAAGGCTTATAATATTGAAAGCGTTTTAAATGCGGTAAGAAATTTCCCAATAGATGCTAGAAAAAGAGTGTTATTTGAATATTTATGTTTAGGTGGGATTAATGATGATTTAAGCCACGCAAAGGCTTTAGTAAAATTACTACACGGAATAAAAGCTAAGATAAATTTAATTTATTTTAACCCACACGAAGGCAGTATCTATAAACGCCCAAGTGAAGAAAAAGTAATTGCTTTTAGAGATTATTTACAAGCACACGGACAAAACGCTACCATTAGACAAAGCAAAGGGCTTGATATTAGTGCAGCGTGCGGGCAATTAAGAAATAACGAGGATGAAAATGCAAAAACCATCATATAGAATAGCTCAAATATTAGTAAGACTTTATAATGAAGAGATATTAAATAAGCACGATTTAGCTGAAGAATTTGGAGTAAATGCTAAGACTATTCAGCGTGATATTAATGAAAGATTATCAAAATTACCAATAATTGCTAGAAGAAATGGGGATTATAGTTTAGATAAAGCTTATATTAAAAGCAATCACGAAGAGATTAGAAAACTTATAAAAATATTTGATATTACTATGCTTCCAACAAGGCTTAGCGATGAGTTTTTAAACAATCTTTTTACTCAAAAAGAACTACCAATTACTAATATTAAAAATAACGAAATTGATGATATTAGTAGTGTTTATGAGAGCTTAACTAATGCGATTTTAAATAAGGTAAAAATTAAAATAACTTATAATGCAAAAGAAAGAACTCTAATGCCTTATAAATTAGTAAATCATCAAGATATTTGGTATTTATTAGCTTGTGAAGAAGCTGAACTTAAAAGCTTTACTTTATATAAAATCAAAAATTTATTAATCACACAAGAAGAATTTATCCCAAATGAAAGCACACAAGAGCTAATTAACAATAATTCAAGTAGTTTTATATCAAATAATATTACAAATGTTATTTTAGAATTAGATTGTGTTGCTAAAGAATATTTTTTAAAAAGAGCAATATTAAAAAATCAAAGAATAATTTCAAGCCATTTAGACAAAATCATAATAGAAACAGAAACAAGTTATGAAGATGAGATTATTAGGCTAGTTTTTAAGTGGATTCCACATATTAAAATTCTTGAGCCAAAAAGTTTAGCAAATGAGTGCAAGGCTAGAATTAAAGAATATTTAAAGAATATTTAATATATTAATCTTAAGATAAATTTTAATTTTTTATCTTAAGGTTAATATTAATAAAATTAATAATATCTCTATATATTAGCTATAATATATATTAATTTTTTAAACATAAATTTGTATTTATATTGAATAAATTTAAAAAAAATTACTAAAAAGCTTTAAAAGTGATATTTTTGTGATAATATTATAGTTTCACTAAAAATAAAAGGAGTTTTTGTTTGAATACAACATTAATTGTATTATTAAGTTATATGCTAATAATTGTTTTAATAGCAGTATTTAGCACAAAAAAATCAAAGATAAAAGAGAGCGATGATTATCTTTTAGCTGGTAGAAATTTAGGTGTGTGGATGTTAGCTGGAACACTTGCTGCTGCTGAAATAGGTGGAGGTAGTACTATAGGTGTAGCGCAAAAGGCTTATCAAGACTGGGGGCTTAGTGCTGGATGGTATGTTCTTTGTGCTGGTATAGGTATATTTTTGGTTTCTTTTGTAGCACCGTATTTAAGGAAAGCTATGGCAGCTACAATTCCAGAAATTTTAGGAAGAAGGTATGGTAAGGAGGTTCATTTAATTACAACTATATTATCAATCGTTGCTGGTTTTATAGCTGCAGCAGTTCAAATTATTGCAACTGCTTCAATAATATCTACAGTTACAGGAATGCCTATTAAAGAAGCTTTAATTTTATCGGCTATTGTAGTTACTATTTATACAGTTATGGGCGGACTTATTTCAGTTGCATATACTGATATAATTCATATATTTTTTATAGTTATTGGAATGATTGTAGCTTTACCTATTATACTGGATAATTCAGGTGGATGGGAAGCTGTTGAATTAGCGTTACCAAAAGAACAACTTGACCCATTTAAAATAGGCTGGATTCAAATAGGTGGATTAATTTTGCTTTATTTTATGACATTTTCAACCGGACAAGAGGCTGTTCAAAGGTATTTTGCTGCTAAAGATGAAAAGGTGGCTAAAAAAGGTTCGTTTTTATGTTCGTTATTTATGGGAATTTATGGTTTCGTTCCAGCTATAATAGGTCTTGTTGCATTGGCACATTTTCCAAATATTGAACCAGCTCAAGCATTACCAACAGCTGCAGTAAATTTTTTAAATCCTGTCATGGCAGGGGTTGTTTTAGCTTCTATTTGTGCTGCTACATTATCTAGTGCAGCTGGTAATATGATAGCAGTTAGTGCGATTTTTACAAATGATGTTTATAAAAAATATGTAAAAAAACAAGCAGAATCTAAAGAATTAATTTTAGTTTCTAAATTTGTAATTATTTTTACAGGCGTAGTATCTTTAATAATAGCATTAACAAATACTTCTATTATAGGTTTGTTAGTATTTGCATTTACAATAAGAAGTGCTGGTCCATTTGCAGCTTTAATTTTTGGCTTACTTTATAAAAGAGTTACAAAATTAGGTGCAATATCATCAATTATAATAGCTAGTATAGTAGCATTTACATGGGAATATTTAGGTTCGCCATTTGGCATAATGTCAATTATTTTAGGTGCTAGTGTTTCGGTGATTGTGCTTTTAGTTGTTTCAGCTATTGATTTGAAAATGGGTGGAAAAGAAGCACCTTCAGCATTTTTAGATGAAAATTAATTTAATATAAATTCCTATAAATGTAGGAATTTATATATTATTTTATTTTTATATTAGATTTATTTTATAATTAAAAATTATTATTTATAATAGATACATTTTATATAAATATAATTCGTATTGTTACTTTCAAAGGATAAATTTTTTCATTGTTATTTTTTATATAAGATTTTATTTATTATTTATGACTTTTTTAATAGCTAATTTTGTAAATTTTTTTAGTATTTTTAATATTATCTTTTTATAATTTTAAATAGTAATTTATTTGGTTTTATTATTAAGTAAGGATATTTCATTTTTATTATTAATAAAATTTAAAGGTGTAATTAAATACACCTTTAAAATTAATCCCAGCATTCAGCGTTTTTAATTCCTAGTTTTTTTGCACTAAATACAGGGTCTAAGCCTTTTTTCTTTTGCTCGTCATAATCTTTTAAACATTTGATTAAAACAGGACTTAATAATAAAATAGCAATTATATTTATAGAAGCCATTGCAGCCATTGTAATATCAGCTAAATCCCAAGCTACTTTTAAATTTAACTGAGAACCTATAAAGACCATAACAACGGCTGATAATTTAAACACATTATCAATTATTTTGTTATTTGTTAAATTTTTAATATTTGCACTAGCGTAATAAAAATTTCCTATAAGAGAAGTGACAGCAAATAACATAACAGCAAATGTTACAAAATGCAAGCCATAACTACCATAATACTCTATCATTGAATTTTGTACCATAGGTAATGCATTTAATGTTTTTTCAGCTTTATTTAATTGTTCTAAATATCCAGTAGAAAATAATACTAAAAAACCAGAGCAAGTGCATATGATTAAATCAATAAATACTGAAAAACTTTGAATAATTCCTTGTTTTACAGGATGGCTTGTATTTGCTGCTGCAGCCGCATTAGGAGCTGAACCCATACCAGCTTCGTTTGAAAATAACCCACGCTTAATACCGATAACTATAACACTACCAGCAAAACCGCCAAAAATAGCTTGAAAATCAAAGGCACTTGCGAAAATCATTTTAACTACTGTAGGAATTAAATCATAATTTATAACAATCGCAATAACGCTAAGAATTATATAAATAAAAGCCATTATAGGAACTATTATAGAGCTTACTTTTCCAAGTGATTTTGAATTTGAAAAGAATAAAATCATAGCAATAGCGCTTAAAGTTATACCTATAGCAATGCTTGCGGTGCTAAAATTTTCAGGAAAATAAATTTCAAATGCTGAAGTCATTGTATGGCTTTGAAGCCCATTAAATCCATAAGCATAAGTTATTATTAAAATAATTGAAAAGACTTTGCCAAAGAATTTATTTCCTAAACCTTTTTCTATAAAATAAGCAGGTCCTCCACGAAAACCACTCTCGTCACGACTTTTATAAATTTGAGCTAATGTGCTTTCAGCAAATGCACTTGCCCCTCCGATAAATGCCATAACCCACATCCAAAATAATGCACCAGCACCACCCATTACAACAGCAGTACTAATTCCTGCTATGTTTCCTATTCCTACCCTTGAAGCAGTTGAAATCATTAAAGCTTCAAAACTACTTACATCTTCTTTGTTGTCTTGTTTTTCTTTTAATAATTTAAAAACATCCTTCATTAATCTAAATTGAACGAAATTTGTCTTAAAAGAAAAATAAAGCCCAACTATAATTAATGCAAAAACTAAAAAATAAGTATATAAGTAGCCATTAATATTGTCTAAAATAAGATGGATTTGTTCTAAAATTTCTAATCCCACGTATTCTCCTTAAAAATTGATTAAGGAAATTATATATTAAAATTTAATTATTTTTTGTAAAAAATGATTATTTTTTAAATTTATTTCCACAAGAAAAAATTAATCTTTCAAAAGGTTTTTTTATAAATTCTTTTTTAATTTCTTTATTTTTTATCTTTGTATTCATCGCAATTCTCCTTAAATTTGCAGTATTTTATTATAATTTAGCTTAAAAGAAAGTAAAAATTATTATCAAAATGTAATTTAATAACTTTTTACTTTTTGTAACATTTAGTAATAAATTTTGTGTAAATTTTGCGATTTAACTTATTTTTTAAGGAGTAATAATGAAAAAATGGAGCGAATTTGACAATCGTTGGATGTTTTCATTGTTTGGCACTGCTGTTGGTGCTGGAATTTTATTCTTACCTATTCGTGCAGGAACTGGTGGCTTTTGGCCTATTATCTTAATGTGTATATTAATTTTCCCAATGACATATTTATCACATTTATTCTTATCATATTTTGTAGGCTCTACTAAAGGTGGAGATATTACTGATGCTGTGAATAAATATTTTGGTAAAGAAGTAGGAATTGTGATTACATTTTTATATTTTTTTGCAATTTATCCTATTTGTCTTGCTTATGGGGTTGGTATTACAAATACTATAAGCTCATTTATGGTAAATCAATTAGGCTTAGCCGAGCCAAATCGCTTAATCTTGGCTATTGTTTTAATTACAATTATGATGGCTGTAATGTTTACTAATGAAACTTTAGTTACTAAAGTTTGTGAATGGCTTGTTTATCCATTATGCTTAATACTATTTTTATTTTCACTTTATCTAATTCCACATTGGAAATTAGAAGTTTTAGGTGAAGTTCCAAGTGCAAAGGAATTTATTACTACAATATGGCTTACTTTACCTGTATTAGTATTTAGCTTTAATCACTCTCCTGCGATTTCAACTTTTAGCCTAAATACATATAATGAGTATAAAGAAAACTCGGATGCAAAAAGAAAGCAAATATTATTTAATAACGCTACGCTTTTATTAGTATTTGTTATGTTTTTTGTTTTTTCTTGCGTTTTATGCCTTGATAGTAATGAATTTGGCTTAGCAAGAGATGCAAATATTCCAATTCTTAGCTATTTTGCTAATAAATTTGATGGAAATATCATAAGTTATGGTGCTCCTGCTGTTGCATTTTTTGCAATTTTAACTAGCTTTTTCGGACACTATTTTGGTGCTAGAGAAGGCTTAAATGGACTTATTAAAAAAGTAAGCGGAAAAGCTGTTAGTAAAAATAATGCTTTTACAACTATATTTATGTATGTAACTATGATAATAGTAGCTTTTTATAACCCTAGTATTTTAGGATTTATAGAAGATTTAGGCGGTCCTATTATTGCTGTAATATTATTTTTAATGCCTGTATATGCGATATATAAAATTCCAGAGCTAAGAGTTTATAAAAATGGTGCAGCTTGTTATTTCGTAGCTATTATGGGAATTATCACAATTACTAGTGTAGTTTATAAGATATTACCAGCAATTATGTCACTTTTTACAACACATTAGGATATTTTCGTGAGTAACTTAAGTATTTTTAAAATCGGCATTGGTCCATCAAGTTCGCACACCGTTGGACCTTTTGTTGCGGGAAATGAGTTTTTAAAAGGTTTAAATTTAAAAGAAATTACTAGGATAAAAGTTACTTTATTTGGCTCTTTATCACTTACAGGTAAAGGGCATTTAAGCGATATTGCTGTGGTTTTAGGTCTTAGTGGCTTAAATGTAAAAACAATAAGCCCAGAACAAAAACAAGTTGTATTATTAAGATTAAACGAAAGAAAGCTTTTATTAGGAAATGAATTTGAAATAGATTTTGATGAAAATAGCGATATTATTTTTTCTAAAGAATTTAAAAGCTATCACGAAAATGCTTTAACGATTGAAGCATTTTCAAATAATACTTGTGTTAAATCTAAGACTTATTATTCAGTTGGCGGTGGATTTATTAAAAGTGAAGATGAGATTAGTAAAACTAATCAAACTAATCAAGAAAAAAATTATGATTATTCTTTTGATAGTGCGACGGAGCTTTTGTGGTTATGTAATAAATACAATAAAAACATAGCCGAAATTGCAATGCTTTATGAGCTTAATTTTAATAGCGAAGAATATATAAATAATTATTGCAAAGAGATTTATGAAGCAATGCAAGATAGCTTTAAAGCAGGTGCTAATTCAAATGAACTAATCCTACCAGGACCAATCAAGCTTAAAAGAAGAGCTCCTGCATTAGCTAAAAAATTAATGCTTTTAGATGATAAGAATTTAAATCGTAAGGGTGATTTGGATTTTATAGATTATTTTAGTCTTTATGCTATGAGTGTTTCAGAAGAAAATGCAGCGGGTAATCGTGTAGTAACTGCTCCAACCAATGGAGCTTGCGCAGTAGTTCCTGCTGTGCTTTTATATTTAAAAGAGCATGTAAAAAGTATGAGTGAAAAGGACATTAGAGACTTTTTATTAGTATCAATGGCGATAGGTTCATTGTTTAAGAAAAACGCAAGTATAAGTGGAGCTGAAGCAGGTTGTCAAGCAGAAATTGGCTCAGCTTCTTCAATGGCAGCTGCTTCATTTGCCTTTAGTATGGGGGCAAGTCCGATTGATTGTTTTAGTGCAGCTGAAATTGCAATGGAGCATCATTTAGGGCTAACTTGTGATCCTGTTGCAGGACTTGTTCAAATTCCTTGCATTGAGCGTAATGTATTCGGAGCTATAAAGGCTGTAAGTGCAGCTAAAATGGCTATGGATAGAGAGAGTGCTCCTAGCGTTGGGCTTGATGAGGTTATTAAAACTATGTATGAAACAGGCAAGGATATGGATACAAGATATAAAGAAACTAGCCTTGCAGGTCTAGCTACAAATTACAAGAAATTTTGCTAGGTTTTATTTTTATAAAGAGGTTTTAGGCTTTCGTAGGCTAGATTAATTTTTTCAAATTTATCCTTTAAAAGCCTTTTAACCTCATCATTTTTATCATTGTGAAAATCAGGGTGGTATTGTTTGCTAAGCTTTAAATATGCATTTCTTACTTCATTAAAGCTAGCACCTGTTTTTATACCTAAAGTATGAAAATGTTCTTCTAAAAGCATACAAATATTTAAAAATTTATTATCTTTTTTGATTTCATTTTTGATTTCATTTTTAAATTTTAAATATTCAAACTCATCTAATGTAAAATTTATATAATAATTTAAATGTTCGTTGTATTCACAAAATGTATTTAATAAATTTAACGTATTTTCATCTTTATAAGTAATTATAAATTTATTGTTTATTACGCTGGTATTGTGGTTTTGAAAATAATTATTTAGATAGCTTATTATTTTTCTTTCTAGTATATTAAAGTTTAAAATGATATATTTTTTATTAAAATTGAGATTGCAATTTAATGTCGAATTTAATGAATTTATATCTACTAATTTTAGCTTAAACATTTTGTAATAAGAGTGATTTATGTTTTGTATGGTTTCATTATTGTATTTTTTATTTAGTGCTGATATAAATTTTAGAAAGTATATTCTTTGCGTTAATTCATTTTCAATATAAAATGAAATGATTTTACTCTTTTTACCTATGTTAGAGGAGAAGTTTTTAGTGATGATTTTTTTTATTTTTGTAAATAATTCAAAATCATCTGTATTAATTATGATAGAATTTAAATTTTGAATTATTTGCATTTACAACCTTTTAAATAAAACTAATTATCACAATTTTTGTTTAATAAATAATTTATATTATTTTATTATTCATACATTATTATGTATAAAAGTAAGTAAAAATTATTGTGTCTTTATTTTGTTAAAAACGCTTATATTACTAGCTTAATATTCAAAGCAAACAACAATTGTATAAATTAAATAATTTTTTTGAGTATATTTTATATTTTTATTAGTGTTTGTAATTTTATACTTTTAGTATTTTTTAAAAATATTTATAAAATTTTACTTTAAATTATCAAAGATTTTATGATACTTTACTAATAAAAGATGATGAAAATATTATTTGTATTTATATGAATAATTCTAACTATTCGCTTTTGTATGAATATTTTTTAAATAATTTTAATATTGATATAACAAAGCTTGATGTTAAAATCAAGCCCTTTTTATTTCATTCGCACTTGGCTTATAAATACACTTAAAAGAGAATTAATATTTAAGATTTTTTCATTGTCTTTTTTAAATATGAGTATTTGTAATATTATTAATCTCTAAATAAGTTGTCATTTATTTTATAGCAATATAATTATTAGTTTCTCATTAGCTTATTTTATAGATTTAATTTAATAAAAATTGTTTAAAAATTCTAATTCATAATGCTCTTTATTAAGGTCAATTTGCCTAAATAATTCATCACTTGCTAATTTGTTTTTCACTACTAGATTTTGATTTTCACCCAAAACCCAAATAGCACTTGGTAAAATCTCAATGATTTCATTTATCATTAGCATTAAACTATCATAAGAAGTCTTTAAAGCCTTGTATTCATTCTCTACTACATAAGTTTGCTCAATTAATGCCTTTAGCCCATCAGCAAAACTCTGCTTATCTGATAAATTTAAGCTATCTAAAATATTTTTATTCATAAATGTCCTTTAAATTTTTAAGATTATATTAAAAATATTCATTAGCACGATAAAATTCCATATATTTTTTTAAAAAAAAATTAAATGGACACTTTTCAGCATATCTTTATGATATAATCAAAGCAAATTTTATGAAAGGAAAACAATGTTAGAAATCAAAAATCAATTTTTGTCATTTTTAGATGAACTAAAATTAGTAGTTGAAGATAAAGAAATCTTCTCAAAAATTAATGAATTAAAATCAAGAATTAATTCAACCGAGCTAATAATCCCAGTAGTAGGTGCTTTTAGTGCGGGTAAGAGCACATTGATTAATAATTTTTTAGATAATTCTGTATCTATGGGGGGGGGATTTTACCGACTAAGATAGAGCCTACAACAGCACTTGCAACTGAGCTAAGATTTAATGAAGATGAAAAAATCATAGCAATAGATGAAAACAACCAAAAAATCACTTTAAATATAAACGAGTTAAGCTCTCTAGCTACAAGCAATAGTAATTATAAATATATTCAAGTTTTTTTAAATAATAAAAGATTAAAAGATATTGAACCATTGGTTTTAGTTGATATGCCAGGCTTTGCTGCTAGAAATAATTATCACAATAAAGCCATAATTAATTATCTTTATAAAGGTGCTTATTTTATAATCTTAAATCCAGTTAGTGATGGAACAATACAAAAAGATATCAAAAGTGAAATCAACAACATTACAGAGCATAATAGAGATTTTACATTTTGTTTAAGCAAGACAAATCTAGCAACCCCAAGCACCATAGAAAAAGTAAAAGAGCAAATCCTAGAGCTTTTAGAAGAATACGACTATGATAAGGAAATAATATGCCTAGGAGATAGTAGCGGTAATGAATTATTAAAAGCATTAAAAAGCATTGATAGTGAAAAAATATTTAAAAATATATTCTATGAAGAATTAAAAATATTTAATAAAAGCATTAGAAATATAAGCAAAAATAGTCTAATAAATTTACAATTAAATCAAAAAGATTTTGAAGAAAAATTAAAAGATTTTGCAGCAATAACAAATAAAATAAATAGCACAAAACAAACCTTAAGCGAATTAGGATATCAAAAATACGGAGCTAATGAAGTAGGTCGTATAATACAAAACACAAAAACAACAATTCATAATGACTTAAACCATCTAGCAAATAGAGCTATAAATGGTGCTGATATTTCAAATGATTTAAGTAATATGATTGAAGTAGTATTATCCGCTGAAATAAACAAGTCTTTACTAAAAATCAGAGAAAGCATAGTA
Source organism: Campylobacter sp. MG1 (assembly GCF_026616895.1). Taxonomy (NCBI): domain Bacteria; kingdom Pseudomonadati; phylum Campylobacterota; class Epsilonproteobacteria; order Campylobacterales; family Campylobacteraceae; genus Campylobacter; species Campylobacter sp. MG1. The sequence goes on along the minus strand of NZ_JANYME010000012.1, from coordinate 5,332 downwards.
AAAGAATTTGAAATAGACCTAGGAAATCTAACCTTAAACAATAATATAAAAAGTTTTGATTTAGATAGTATCAAAACCATTGCTCGTGGCATAGATATACAAGTAGAAAATATCCAAATAGGCAAAATCAATGCTGATACAGGCTTTATAAAAGATATAGCTATCCTTGGTATAAATATTCTTTCAGCATTTAAGCATATTCCTATAATTAATATAGCAACAAATATTTTAAGTGGATTATTAGGTTTTTTAGATGGAGGTAATAAAGAAACTGAGCGTGAAGCTAGAGAAGAAGCAAGAAGAGCTAGGGAAGAAGCCGAAGAAAGAGCTAAGAGTAAATTTAAAGAAGAAGTAATGGCTAAAGTAGGAACTGAACTATCTAATATAGTCCCAAATCTTTTTAAAACCCAAGTAGAAGAGCTTAGTAAGGTAATAGCACAAGCTTTTGATGAAAGTATGAAAGAAGAAAAAGAAAGAACACAAAAAGACCTAGAGACACTAAGCAAAACAAAAGAAGTGCTAGATAATCAGATTAATTATTTAAACAAAATAATAAACAAAACACAAGAATTAGAAAACAAATATTTCAAGGAGTAAAAATGCAGATTTTAGCTAAAACAAAAAATTTAGAAGAATTAGTCTTAAAATACGATGATTTACAAACAAGCACAATAACAAGTCTAAAAGATGAGTTTGCAATAGTAAAAAGTGGGGAATTAGAAAAATATTTAGAAGAGTTAAAAAATAGCCAAAGATTATTAAAAATAGGAATAGTTGGGCGTGTAAAAGCTGGTAAAAGCTCGTTATTAAATGCTTTAGTCTTTAATGGAGCTGATGTATTACCTAAGGCTGCTACACCTATGACAGCAGCACTTACTATGATTGAATACGATGAGAATTTAAGTGCTATCGTTGAACTTTATAAACAAGCCGATATTAATGAGATTGAAAATCAGCATTCTCAATATATAAAAGAGCTAAATAGATTAAAAGATATAAAATTTATTGAGCTAAAAGAGAGAAAAGAGAAAAAACTAGATGCTAAATTAAGCAAAGAAGATATAAAAGATATAGAAGAAAAAGCCGAAAAATCAGCAAAAAGAGAGCTAAACGATAATCTTATCCTAAGCTCAAGCTATGATCAATTTGAAAGAATTAAAGCAAATCCACTAAAACTAAAAGATGAATTTGTAACCATCAAAGCAAACAATATAAACGAATTAAATAAAGAGCTTTTAGAATATGTTGGGGCTAATGGTAGGTTTATGCCTTATACAAAATCAGTTACCTTGAAGCTAAACGAAGAAAGCTTAAAAAATATCCAAATCATTGACACCCCAGGCGTAAATGACCCAATAGTATCTCGTGAAGCAAGGACAAAAGAGCTTTTACATAAATGCGATGTGGTGTTTATAGTATCTCCATCAGGGCAGTTTCTAAACCAAGAAGATACTAATTTAATGGATAGATTAGGCAATAAAGACGGAGTAAATGAGCTATTTGTAATAGCGTCTAAAATGGATGAGCAGCTTTACGGCTCATTAAAAACTGAAACCAATGAAGATTTAGACCTAGCCTTAGATAAGCTTAAAACCAGCTTTACAAAACAACTAAAAGGCTACTGCGAAGAACAAGAAAAAGAATGCGAATATGCAAAAGCTTTATGGCAAAATTTAAGCAAAAATGAAGTGATTACTTCATCAGGGATGGCTTATTCTATACTAAATCATCTAGGCTCATTAGATGAGAATGAAGAGCATGTGATGAACCTTTTAAGAATGAATTATCCTAATTATTTTAACGAGAAAAATACTAAAGAAAATCTAAAAAAATTAGCAAATATAGAATTAGTCAAAGAAAAACTAAACTATGTAAAAGAACTAAAAGATGAATTGTTAAACAAAAAATCAAATGAGTTTATAAGTGCTAAAACAAACGATTTTAACGATTTTATAAAAGAATTAGAAAAGCTAATTTCAAATGATTTAAAATCTTTAAAAGATATGGATTTAGGCTCACTCAAAAAACAAGAACAAGAATTAGCCAAGGCAAAAGAAGTAGCATCAAAAGAGCTTAGTAAAAGATACAAAGAGCATATAAACGAAATTGATGAAAAAATCAAAAAACACCTTCAAAACACAGCTAAAGCGTATTTTTCTAAAGAAAACGAAAATGTAGATGATAGCGTAAGTACAGAGACTAAAGAAGAAAGATATACAGATTATGAAACAAGAAGAGTAAAAAGAAGCACAAGCAAATGGTATAACCCTTTTAGTTGGGGAAGTTATGAGTATGATTATGAAGAATACCCAGTTACAAGATACAGAACCATTACTACTACAAATGTAATGGCAGGGACTATTCATAGTGGCTTAATAGCACTTACAAATAAACTTGAAGAGCTAATCAGTCTAAACGCTAATGAATATCTAAACTCATGGAAGAAAAATCTAAGCAAAATCGTAATGCAAACTTTAAGAGAAAATATGGATAGAGAATTTATAGATGAAATCATCATAGCAAAGGCTATAAATAAAGTTATAAGTTCTATAAAAACCCCTGATATATCATACTCAAGCAAAATGCCAAGCTCACTAAATCGTAGCGGAAGATTAAGCGATAGCGAAGGCAAAAACTATGTAGCAGAAGTAAAAAACTACCTAGATAGCCTAGAAACGAATGTGATTAGTGATATAAATAATTTCATCGCAAATATACAAAAACATTTGCAGAATAAGGATTTAAGTGGCGAAATCTTTTTAAGTTGTCAAAAAGAACTAAACAAACTAGCTTTAGATATAGAAAACAAAGAAGCAGCAATTAAAACAAAAGAAACAATATTAAAAGAAATCAAAAAATTAGGAGAATAAAATGGAGTTAGATTTATTTGGCAAAAAATCAAAAAAGAAGCTATTAGAACTTGAGTTTGAATTTGATACTTTTAAAAACCAATCAAATCAAACTATTGACAATCTAAATTCAAATATTAATTCATTAAATCAAGAACTTGATAATAAAAATTTAAAAATTAATGAATTAAACAAAGATTTAGAAAATAAAAATCAAGATTTAGATAATAAAATTCAAAACATTAATTCACTAAATCAAGAACTTGATAATAAAAATTTAAAAATTAATGAATTAAACAAAGATTTAGAAAATAAAAATCAAGATTTAGATAATAAAATTCAAAACATTAATTCATTAAATCAAGAACTTGATAATAAAAATTTAAAAATTAATGAATTGAGTTTGCAAAAAAAATTAACAAAAGCATTGCTTTCAAGTAAATCTACAAACAAGGGTGTTGCAAATTATAAAAAGTATCTAAATAACGACTTTTTAGAGTTTGCAAATTATGAAGAATCGCTATCAAACGAAGCAGAAGCTATAATAAAACTTCAAACCATAGAAAAAAAGCTTGAAATCATTTCAAACTACCCTGATATATTTACTAAAAATATCATTGCAGTTGGCGGTGGCTTTAGTGCAGGTAAAAGTGAGTTCATAAGCTCATTTATAAACGATGATGAAGTAAAACTTCCTATAGGAATAGAGCCAACTACAGCAATTCCTACTTATGTAATAAATAAAGATGAGCCTATGATATTAGCTTGCAATAACCAAAGCGCAAGTATAAATCTAAATGAAATAGATAGTAATATGTATAAAAAACTATCACATAAGTTTATACACTCATTTGGCTTTAATCTTAAACAAATAATGCCTTATATGGTATTAGGTACTAAACTAAAGTTTGATAATATTTGCTTTATAGATACACCAGGCTATAATCCATCAAGCTCAGCAAGTGATTACACTAGCGAAGATTTAAACACAGCTAAAGATTATTTAAAAAATGCAAGTGCCTTAATATGGCTAATAGGACTTGATGCAAACGGAACTATTCCTAAGAGTGATTTAGACTTTTTAGATGAACTTGAATTAGATAATAAAGAGCTTTTCATAGTATTAAACAAAGCTGATTTAAAAACAAAAAGTGATATAGAAAAAATCTTAGCAAATGTAGCTGATGTTTTAGATGAATATGGCTTAAATTATAGTGGGATAAGTGCTTATAGTTCATTGCAAAAAATAGAAATTGCTAATGAAAAACAATCATTACATAATTTTTTAAAACGCCCAAATATCAATTCTACTATAAAAGACAGCCTAATTTCAGAGCTAGAAATCGTAGAAAATATGTATAAAACAGCTATAACAGATAATAAAAATAACAAATCAAAAAACAAAAAAGCTCTAAAAGATATATCGCTTGATTTATTAGAAAACGGCTTTAGCGATGAAAAAGTACTAAAAAAATTAGAAGAAATGCAAGAAACATTTGACTTTAGCAAACAAGATGAAAATCTAAAAAGACTAAAAACAGAATTTACAAAACTAAAAAATGCAATAGCTGAAGTATTTGAAAAATAATTAAAGGAGAAAATATTGGAATATTAGGAAAAACTTTAAAAACTACAATAAAAGTTGCAAAAGCAGCTCCAAAAATAGCGACAAGTAAACCAGTTAAAACAGCTTTTACAATAGGCTCTTTTATAGCTACTAAAAAAGACCCTGTTACTTATGTTGAAAATAGAGTTATTGAAGAAGTGGGAAGCTATACATATAAAAAATCAAAAGGTATTTTTAAAGATAAAGTTTTAAGTAAAACATCAGTAACTAGAGATATTTCAAACTCTAAAAAAGTAGGTCTTGGGGTAAAAGGTATTGAAAAACTAGTAGGTTTAACTTGGGGCTTATGGTTTAAAAAATAATCAAAACTAATAGGAATTTCATAATTGAAATTCCTAGTTCAAATTCTTTTAAAAATATTTTATATGGACATAATCAGGACTATCAATATGCTAAACTAAAAATAAACATTAAAGGAAGCTAATGAAAATTTTAGTTAAAGACAAAAGCGAATTAATTGATTTTGTATTAAATCAAAATATTGATTTAAGCTATTTAGACACAAGTTTAATCACAGATATGAGCGAATTATTTCTAAACTCTAATAGAAAAGATTTTAGTGGCATAAATACTTGGGATACTTCTAATGTTACTAATATGAAAGCTATGTTTAGTGGGTGTAGTAATTTTAATGAAACACTATATTTTGATACTTCTAGCGTTACTAATATGCAAGAAATGTTTAAAAACTGCAAAGCATTTAATAAAAGCTTAAACCTAAACACAAGCAATGTTACTAATATGAAAGCTATGTTTAGTGGGTGTAGTAATTTTAATGAAACACTATATTTTGATACTTCTAGCGTTACTAATATGCAAGAAATGTTTAAAAACTGCAAAGCATTTAATAAAAGCT
>NZ_JANYME010000011.1 GCF_026616895.1 Campylobacter sp. MG1 | reverse complement strand
TATGATATAAAATTTAATTACATTTTAGATAGCTTTAGCCTCTCCCTTGCCTATTTTATTCTTGCGATTTATCTAGACTATATAAAGACAAATCAAAGCAGTTATAAACTCTAAAATGTGATGTATAAGCTCCATTTGGCATCACCACCTTTCATTTTTTATTTGTTTTTTTACTCTTTTAATAAAAACATACTATAATTATATACTCTTTTGCGATAATTATCAAGGCTTTTTATACTTTTTCAATAAAAATATGATATAATTTTTTATCAAAAGAGTAAAAAAAGGATAAGTTATGAAAAAAGCAGATTTTGAAGAAGAGCTAAAAAAATTGAATCTGACAAGGCAAGATTTTTGTAACCTTACAGGACTTGCTTATAGTAGCGTTGCAAATTGGAATGATAAAAAAAAACCAATTCCAAGTTGGGTTAAATCATGGTTAGAAAATTATCAGTATAAAAGATTTTATGAGCTGACGAAAGTAGAGTTTGAGAAGTTTAATAAAGAATAAAAATATATAACTATAGCTTAATATAATACAAATACCACAATAAAGGAGTTTTAATATGAACAATAAAAAAATTAATGATGGATGTAACTATTTAAATTTTAAATGCACATATAATAATGTTAAGCAAATTATTTCAAGAGAAAACAATGGAGCTAGTTATTCAACTTACAATACAATAAGAGCAAAAACAAACGGCAGTAGCAACACTACAAGTAAAAAGAATAACTAATGCCTTTTTTTGAATGTATTGAATACTATTCAAAAATACTTTACGAATCTTACACCGTTAAAGGCGTGTTTGCTATTATAAGTTTTATTGTTGGATGGATAACTTTATATCTAAGTATAAAAAATAGTAGTTTGCAAATACTTAAATCAGAGCAAGATATATTTGATAAGCTTGAAACAAGCATTAAAGAATATAAAGAATTGGGTTTAGAAATTATTCAAAAGCAAGAATCAGAGCAAGTTGTAAGCCATTTAATAGAAAAGCAAAACTCACTAGAAGAGGATTTGTTAAATAGGCTTGAATTTATTTGTTTTAATGTTAATAAAGGTAGGATTAGCAAAAATTATTTCATAGAAATGCACTATAATTTATTAGATTATGTAAAAGATAATTTTAAAGAAATTAAAGAAAAAGATGGAACATCTGAATATATAGAAATTAGAAAACTATTATATAAAAATCATAAAAAAATTAATCAACTTATTCAAACAAACAATAAGATTATTTTTAAAAATTAATTTTGTTAATATGGGCTTAATATAATATTAATAATAAAAAGCAATAAAAGGATACAATATGTGTAAACAAGAGTTTGTAAAAGAACAAAGATGTTACGACTTTTCTAAGAAAGTAAGCGATAGAGCAGATAAAATAATTAAGATAATTGAATATTAAAACAACAACAACAATAATAATAGTTAGTCTGCCATATTATTTATACTATGATAAGTATATTTTTTTATAGCTTATACTGAAAGCTTAATTAAAAGATTATATGAGTCAAAACTTGCAATGGTAGCAATATCATCTTTTCCAATATTTATTGCTATAAGAAATTTTTCATTATCTATAAAAAATTATGAAATACAAATAGAAAATGCTAAGCTGCAACAAAAATTATTAAAACTACATGAAATAGAATCAAGCATTGGCTTAGGTGAAAGATTAAATAATCAATATTATAAAAAAACTAAATTGGAAATAAAATTACAATATGTTTCAGAAAAATATAAAAGTAACAAGAATACAACAAACAAATTAAGATTATATGAACTATCTGAAGAAAGAAAGTTATTAAATGAGATTTATTTAGGTGATTTTGAATCAACTTCTTATTATCTAAATAAGTCTTCAGAACTTAGAGCTAATATCTTAAATTTGCATAAATTTCAATTTGAAATTTTATCAAAACAATTAAGAAACGATTTGCCCAATTCAGATAATAATGAGAAATATCCAGAGATTAAACAAATATTAAAACATATTGACGACATGGATAAAAAAATAATAACAAAACAAATAACATAGGCTCTTAAATATATTTTAAGCTCACTTATTTATTTTGAAAAATATTATTGTAATAATATAAATTTTTATATTATTACAATCTTTATTTTATTATTTCCCTGTATTATTTACTGTATTTTGCATATTCTTATAATATCTAATAAAATCATCATAAGGTAGGTTCTCAATCATAGCAATGCTTGAATGATAAAACCTACAAAGACAAGCTATAGCCTTGTGATAATCTTTTGCGTGTGAAATATTACATCTATGCCGACAAAAAATCACCAATTATCTCAAGCACTTTTATACTATCAGTACCATCTAGCCTATTATAATCAGCTGGAGATATATTTACAACACATCTTATACTAAGCTCAAGCAAATCGCTAACATTGTGTATATTATTCCTTTCATATCCTTCATCAAAAGTTTTTTAAATTCTACTTCATACCTTTTAAGGCTTGTAAAACTTGCTCTTTTTAGCAGTTATTGTCACTTTTTACAAATTTTTCTTTTATCTTTTCTCCTTTTTATAATTCTAAATTTTTTCTTGTTTGTGCCATCACATCAATATCACTCATTGATAAATGAGTTCCCAAAATATCATAGATTAGTGGTGCATCATTACCAACGCTTAGTTTAAAAAACTCACAATAAAGCTTAATGCTTATTTCTTTAGCACCACCTATACTGTCTTCATTTAGAGTGATACTTTCCATATCACCCAAAGCCTCGCAAGACACATCTTTTTTACCATTACCTTGATTATGAATACTTTCTCTTATACTTATTGTCACATGAGCTATTGTGTTGTTTGCTGCAAAATCTCTAAACACATCCATATCAAATACTTGCAGTGTAAAGCTAAGCTCAAGTGATTCATACACACCAGTTCCAACCTTGCGTTTTAAAGCACCTGAAGTTTCAGCCATAGTTTGCACTATATCGGGTATTTTAATCTTAGTGCAAGTGCCAAAATATGATTTACCATTAATGTAAATATTCATATCTTCTAAAAATCAGGTATATTTATTCTCATTCATTCTCCTTATTTTTTCATTTTTTCTAATGCTTTTTCGCCGTACTCATCTGTCAAAGATATATCAAGCTAAATTAGTGAGATGGTAGGATTATCTTGTGTTTTAATAGCTAGATATAATTTTCTGCCTAGAAGTGTTGTTTTTGTATTTTTCTCACTAAAACTAACCTCACTATCAAGCAAAACATCACTAGCTACAAGTAACCTTATTAGGCTTTCTACACTTTGCTTAGCAAAGTATTGCTCATTAAGTTTTCTATCAACTGCAAAGAATACCCCTTCTTGTGCTGCTCTTGCAAGCCTGTCAAAAATCCTAACACGAGTAAGTGGTTTCCAAGCAGTATCAATATCACTAGTCCAGCCACCCAAAGTTCTATATCCTTTTTTCATTTATTACGGTAGATATATTTGCTTTTATTAGCTCATCAGCTCCAGAATTTTCCCTAGCTCAAAATCAATATCGCCTTTAGTTCCACTAACACCAAGCATTACACGATTTGAGTAACTATCTGAAAAGCCAAATTCTTTTTCTCCATCAAGCTTAGCAATCATTCCCAGCTATTCTTGCAGACTGTGGAGTATATTCATAGCCATTTAGCTCATTGCTCCAAGTTTTCACATAAGGATAACAAGCTATCAAACGCCTAGAGCCAAAATCTCTCATTTATTTATAGCTTCAATGCTACTTTCTGCATTTAAATCAATTATTGCAGTAGCTTTTAAGCTTGCTATGCTTTCAAGCTTACCTTTTATAGCGTCTTCGCTACTGATTCCTGGTGCAATTAACAAATCAGGTCTATATGAAAACTTAGCCCTTGATTTTTTAAATAAGCTTATAGCAGCTTTAGTATTCGTGATAGTGTTTATCTCATCAACTTCATATACGCTTAAAATGATTTGCGTTCTAACTGACTGCTCATCTATTGCTTTTAAATTTTTTGATAGTGCCATTTTCACACTTAGCCAATGTTTCCTCAATACTCATAAAAAAATATAACCCCACATCAAGCGTGTCGCTAGTGCCTACAAGTCTAATCGGTGTGTTTGATTGCACACTTATCGGACTAGCCCATCCAGCACAGTATAAGAATGAATTACAAGCTGCTGGAGAGGGCTTTATGAATATGTATAGTAATTATTTAAGAAATCGCATAGGACAAAATGAATTAGCACTTAGTGATTTAGGACTTGATTTTGCTATAAAAACACAAGATGATAAGATAAAACAAAGCAATCTACAAACTCAAAATATGCAAAATCAAGTAGATAAAAGTAGCATAGATTTAGATATAGCTAAGCAAACTAAAGATAATCAAATAAAATTAAGTGATTTAAATTTAGCTAATGCATTTGAAACTTATAAGCAAAACAAATTTAACACGGATAAGCAAGGTGAGATATTTGATATGAATAAAAAATTAAATAACGCACAAATAAGTAATATTTATTCAAATATAAAAGAGCGTAATCAAAATATATTTTTAAAAGATTACGCTTTTAAAGAACAAGAAAGAGCTAAACAAATATCAGCATATTTTCAAGCTTTTCGTAGTAATAATCCTAATCTAAGTGATGAAGAAGCTAGATATAAAATTACAGAGCAATTAACAAATGATTACAATGATACTTTAAAAAATCCACTTTTAAATGATAGCGAAAGGGCTAATAAATTAGGAGATATTCAGAGCTTAATGGATAATTTTCATAGATATTTACCTGATACAGCACAGGCAAATAGCGTGATTAATCAAGGACTTGGAAGATATGCGAAAGGTGATGGTGATACGAGTGCAACAAATGTGTTAGCACAAATCGGACAAGCTAATGTTATGAAAGAACAGCTAGAAAAAGAGTTAGATATAAAAACAAGAGCAATAAGTGAGATGAAAAAAAACAAACAAGGCACTCAAGAGCTAGAGCAAGAAAAGGCAGTAATAGAGCAAAAACTATCACAATTACAAGGCGTTCCTAATACTGCTAATGCTAAAAGCTTGATGAATTATTTTACTGATAGTTTAGGTAAAACTGCAGGAGAGAAAACCTATAATCAAATGATAAATTATTCTCAAATCAAGCAAGATATAAGAATGGTAGCAGACGCAATTGATACGGTAGCTTTATATGGCTGGAGTGGAGAAGGACTTAATAAATTAGCACATATGTTTGGAGTTGCTACAAATAAAGATGATATTAATAATAAAATAATAGCACTTTTAAATAATATTCAAGGAGATACAGGAGCAAAACTTAAACAACAATATGAAAATATAGTAAGACTAACACCTAATACGAGTGCGTTTGGTATGAATGTAAAAAGAATGCAACAAGATTTAACAAACCTAAACGAGCATATTAATATCAACATAAACTCTATTTTATATCCACACAAAGAAAATGCTGAAGTAATCAAAAAAAGCTTTAATATATCTACTAAGCCACTTGAGTTTAAATATGATTATGAAGATTATCGTAAAACTAATGCAACGCCTAATAATACTTTAGAAATGTATAGAAAAATGCCTTATGCTTAATTTAAAACTCCTTTTGCTAATATAATAGTAAAAGGAGTTTTAATGAAATATATAGTTTTTTTAATAATGGCATTAAATAGTTTATTTGCTAGTAACTTTAATGAACTTTATAATCAATTGCCTACAAATTGGAGCGAGAATGATAAAAACAATACTATTAAATATTATAAAGAATATGGAAAAAATTATAAAAACATAAGCGAATACGCAAATGCAGTGCAAAACGATATATCAAAAATGATTGATATATCGCATACCTATAGTGAAGATGATAATTTTTATAAACACTATAGAATTAATTCAAAAGCTTATCTCAACTATTTAGATGATTTAGAAAGCAAAGCCTATAAAAGAGAAAAATTAGAAGACTTTAACGATTTTGTTTATCATAGGGGTAGTAGGCTTTATGATAATTTAAAATCGGAATTACAAAGCTATTATGCAGTATTAAATGCTAGTAATATAAAAAACTCTTGGTTAGATGAATATACAAGGGATTATAATAAGGCTTTAAAGATGAACTCAAGCTATGATGAAATAGTATTTAATATCTTTATAAAAGCACATTTTAACGAATATGAATTAAGTAAAAATGCAAAAAATGAAATAATAGCAACGGACAAAGCTTTAGGACTTAGTGTAAATGTAGGCGATATAGAAAGCTTTAATTACTACACCTTAAAAGCATTTATTTTAAATTATCTAGCGAGTATTTTAGGATTAATCACAGGTATAATTCTATGCGTAAAATATAAGGATAAAAAATTAATCTATATAAGTCCTGTTTTATTATTTATCATAGGCTTAACGATTGATTATTATGTAATCGGCATAAAATTACTTAGATATGTGTAAAAGTGGTTATTTTTATTTTGAAAATAACCACTTAAAAATATAGCTATTTTGTTATACTAGAGCCTTTACCAGCTAAGTAAGCAAATACACCAGTAAAAATATTAGTAAGTAACCCTAAACCTAAATTTATATCTTTTTCTACTAATAATAAATATAAAGCAACTATTAGTAATACTATAACTAACATAACACCGAGATAAAATGTTTTACTCCATCTAGCATTATCAATATCAAGTTTTTTCATTTGAAAATTATACATTCGTTCATTATCGGCGTTTGTCATCTCTATTTGTCTTAGTATGGGTTCTTGTTTAGCATTTTCAACTGTTTTTATTATATATGCTACCCGTTCTAATTCATCTGTAGTAGGTAATGTTTCAGGTTCTACTACATCTATATCATTGTCTTTATCTTGCATATTTATCCTTGTTAAAATTATTACCTGAAATCATATTTTGTAATATTAAGTTATCAATAGGAATTAATTTAACGCTATAACTATTATCATAAAAAGATTTTTGCATTATTGGAACACAATTTTCTAGTTTTGATTGTAGCTTTAATGTTTCACTATATGCTTTCTTAATATCCATAATAACTCCTTTTAATGAAATTGAATCTTGATTGTTTGTAATTGTAGATAAAAGAACTTTTGTAAAAATTTTTGTAAATTATACACAAAACGATTAATTTTCAATGAAAAAATTTTTAGCATAAATTTGAATTTGATTTTTTGTTAAACTTTTACAAGTTACTTGAAAAGTTAAAAATCAAAAAAATTTAAAAATTATAGCACTAAACTACTATTAGCTTTTAGCTATCTTAAAAATAAAAAGGATAGCAAATGTTAAAAGTTGCTGGGTTTTTTGCAGGTAGTGGTGGGATTGAACTAGGTTTTAAACAAGCTGGATTTAATATAATTTATGCAAACGAGATAAACCCACTAGTAGCTAAAATATACGAAGCAAACTTTAAACACAAAGTAGATATTAAAGATATAAAAGATGTAGATAATGTGCCTGATTGTGATATTATCGTAGGTGGTTTTCCTTGTCAAAGCTTTAGCCTTGCTGGTCTTAAGCTTGGATTTAGTGATAAAGTTAATGGTAATTGCTTTTTTGAACTTGCAAGAATTATAAAGCTTAAAAGTCCAAAAGCCTTTATGCTTGAAAATGTAAAAGGACTTGTAAATCACGATAAGGGTAAAACGCTAAATATTATTAAAAATACTTTAGAAGAGCTAGGATATTACTTACATATAAATATTTATAATGCAAAAGAGTATGCAAATATCCCACAAAATAGAGAAAGAATATTTATAATCGGATTTAAAGATAAAAGAGCTTATGAAAGATACAAGCCTTTAGAAAAAGTGCCTTTAACTAAAAGTATAAAAGAGTTCGTAGATTTTAATGCTTTAGTAGATGAGAAATACTATAAAAATGAATATTACGCAAGATATGAACTAATAAAAGATATAGAAAAGGATAAAATATATACGATTGCTTTTAAAGATGTTAGATGTAGCGTTGATAATGTATGCCCTTGCTTAATGGCTAGTATGGGTAAAGGTGGTGGAAAAACGCCTTGTATAAAGACAAATGATGATAGAATTAGAGTGCTAACTCCTAACGAGTGCTTTAGATTACAAGGCTATCCGAGTGATTATATATATCCACAAAATATATCTAAAACACAACTTTATATAGCAGCAGGTAATAGTGTCGTAGTGCCACTCATAAAAGAAATTGCATTAAGTATCAAAGAAGCTTTAAAGCATAATTTATAGCACTAAAATGAAAATTTATAAATAGCTAAACTCTTTTTAATTTAATTAAAAGGAGTTTATGTGAATAATGATGAATTGATAAAATTTTTAGATGAAAATCCAACTATAAAAAATGATTTAATAAATAAAGCACAAAGTTATAATTTAAGTAATCAAGTGCAAAATGTGATAAATGATATTGATACAAGTGATAATGAGTATTTAAAAAATGTAGTTAATACACAAAATATTACACAAAATAATACACAAAATATTACACAAAATAGCACTAACACAATACAAAATAATGATGATTTAAAACAAAATTTAAACGCTAATACAACAACGCAAGAAAATATACAACAAGCACCTACGCAAACGCCTATGCAAGAGCCAACACAAGCTCAAACAACTATGCAAACGCCTATGCAAAAAATAGGACAAGCACTTAATGATAAAACTAAGATGCCTAATAATATAAATGAAATGAAAACTTTAAATGAAATAGCAAAAGATAATCAAAGTGATATTGCAGGTTATATTAATGATATAACTAAAAAAGAAAGAGAAGAAGTTGATTTTTATGCTAATGAGATTAAGCAAAATACTAAAATAAAAAGCGATAGTTTCATAAATAAATTAGTTAAAAATTATAGACAATTTAACAAAGGAGAAGATGTTGTTACATATGCAAATAATGTAGTAAAACAAATAAATGATTTTACAAATCAAGGTATGCAAGATTTAGAAGATGATGGCTTATTTGCTCATTATAAAATAGATAAAAATGATTTTAATTCAGAAGCTTATTTTGATTACATTGAAAATCAAGCCCTAAAACAAGAAAAAATCAAGCCCCTTGATAATTTTATATTAGATAGAATGTTAGCGTTAAATGAAGTCAATAATAAGTTTAATGATATAGCAGCAAAGGCTAATCATTTATATACTGATTATTCAGATATTATAAAAGCAGCAATAGGAGATAACAATGATAAAGCTGAATTGTTAGACAAGACTGCTGTAGTAAAAGCTCAAGTTAATTCATATTTTAACAAAAACTATAATAGCCAAATTACTCAAGATGGTAAAAATTATTATGCGATTGATAATATTACAGGTAAAAAGATATTTCTTGGAGATAGCAATAGTATATGGTCTGATTTAAAAGCTGCACCATTTGAAACAACTCTAACTGCTGCAGGTGCCTTAGGTGGCGGAATTATTGCTAAAAATACTTTAGGAGCAAGGCTTGGCTCAACTTTAGCTGCAGAATTAGCAGGTTCAATCACAGCGGCTGCTTTAGCTGCTAGTGGTGGTTCTATAGTTGATTATTATAAAAATGTCAATGAATTAGGTGTAGATGGCAATTGGGATGAAGCATTAAAAAAAGCAAAAGAAGCAGCCGTTTTTTCTGCGGTTGCTGATATAGGTGCTTTAGGAGTATTAAATACACCAAAACTAATTTCAAAAGGTTTTAATATGACCATAGGTAAAATAATACCTACTAATGCAAAAAAACGAGCGAGTAAATTTATAGGTGGTCAAGGTATTGGAGCAGCAGAAAATTACACTAAAGGTTTGCAAATAGAAGATGATGTATATGAAGTATTACTTAATGCAAATGAAAAATATAAATTTGCTGATTTAAGTGAAATAAAACATAATCACGAAGTAAGAGAAAAATTTGCAGATAAAGTAGTAGGAGTAATAGCTAATCGTTTTGCTCAAGAAGAGATTACAAAATCACAAAAAGAAATGCTATTAAAGGCATTAGTTAGCGAACAAGGTGCAGATAATCTAATAGAAGCAGTGCAGAAAAACATAAGCTATGCACCACTTTTAGAAAAAAATATCATAGGAGCTCATACAAGAGCTTTTCATAGTTTTATGGGACAAATAAAAGATAATGTAAGTGAAGAAGAAATAAGCAAAATCATATTTAAAAATATTGATGAGATTAAAAATAACTATGCAAATATCTATGAAAAAATAAAGAAAATTGACAAAAATGAAAATCATAAAGTAGATATTAAAGAATTTTCAAAGTTATTAAATAATTTTTTAGAAAGCGATACAAATGTCGCACATTTAACAAGCAGACAAAAAAGAGAAAAGTTTTTTAGGGGATTTGAAAATATCGTTTTTGATGATAAACATAATCTAAAAAGCTTTAATGCTAATGAACTAATAGAAATTAGAAAAGAGCTTTATAGTTATTATTATTCAAATACAAACAAAGGTGCTTTAAAGAAAGATTATAAAGCCTTAAAAGATATTTTAGATAGTAAAATATATGATTATTTAGAAAAGCTTGAAAAAAACGGGCATAAAGAATTAGCAAAAGAATTTAGAGCTGTAAATGATGATTATCACTTCTATAAATCAGTCTTATTAGATGATACGATAGGCTTACAAGAAACTTTAGATAAAAGATTATTAGATAACAACGCCTTTTTAAATGCTTATGAAAAATTATTAAAAGATGATATTAGAGATGAAAGTGGCGAGAATTATTTTCATAAGTTTATATCAAAACTAAGTGATAGTAAAAGAGCTAAAATAGAGTTTTCTATAATAGAAAGAAATATTAATAAGAAAATCCATACACAAAGATTAAGCGAAATTGTAAGTTATGATTATGGCAAAATCGCAGATGGTTTAAAAGGATATAACTTTTTATCGCAAACTAGCAAAGATATGGTGGAGTTAATTGATACATATTCTAAGTTTTTTGCAAATGATATAAAAATTTTAAAAGCTATTGGTAAAGATGCTACCGAGCAATTATCACAAGGTATTAGCCAAAATGTAATAACAAGATTTTTTACAATGCTTTCAAATCTTTTTATGCAGAGCTTAAAAAAATATATGTTTTGGACTGATAGTGGTAAAAAAGCGTCGTTTCAATATCATATCCTGCAAGGCATTAAACATTCTAAAAGCATAAATGATTTTAACGACTACCTAAGAATGAGCTATAACTTGGCAAAAGATAGCAAATTAGCCTATGCAAGTATTTTAAAAGAGATGGTAGATGATACTCAAAAAATGGTGGATATTAAAGATGAAATCATAAAAGAGAGCGAAAAAGGAACACCAAGAAAAGTAAAAGAGCGTGAAATAGATTTAGATAGTGTTACACCTAATTCAAATAAAGCTGATTTGATGGATGCAGGCTATACTAAAGAAGAAGCTAATAAAATGACCTTAAGACCATTTGATGAATTAGGTAGCTTAGGAGCTAATAATGAAATATTTAAAATGGATTTTAAGAAATATATAAATAAAATAAATGATAATGAAGAAGAATTTTATAAAAGGAGTTATTTAGATGATAGAACAAATTCAAAAGGTGCTAAATTCAGTGGAGATGGTGGATTTAACGAATTATCGCAAGATAATGGCATTAAGGGAAGTAATATTGTCCCTAACGAAAGAAGAGCAGGAGAGCTTGGAGGTGAATTTGTCAGGGATAGAAGAAGAGAGCTTACTAAGACAGATACTAGAATACGAGAAAATCAAGATGAACGATTGGCAGATAAAGTATCTAAGCAATTACCTGATACCGACTTGGCTGGATTATCAACAAAACGAGATGTTAATAGCGTTAATGCAGAAAAAACTATGGATAATACTAGATACGATAACACAGAATTGGCAAGTGATAACAGAAGAGATTTATCCACCACAACATACGCAAAAACAGGAGAATTACAGACAAATGATAATGAGCGATTTGAAACGCTTATTGATACTAATAGATTTGAACGAGATAGCAGAATACGACAACAATATGCAAGAAGCGAAAAGAATATTATCACAGGTGTTAAGTTAATTAAAAAAGAAACGATTAATCATTTAGCTACTAAAAAAGCTAATCAAAAGGTAGCTAAAGATTTAAGTGATGAAAAAATATTAAATGAGAGTATAAAAGAAGCAAAAGAGCAAAGAAGTTTAAGCGAAGCTACTAAAAATTACAATGGTAGTATTGATAAAGCAAATATTAATACAAATATACAAAGCTTAAAGCTATTAAAAGAGCTTGAAAGTACAGGTAGAATTGCTAATGAAGAAGAACAAAGATTGTTAGCTAGTTTTAGTGGATTTGGCAAAGACGCACAAAAAGTATTTAGCGATGATAGTAAATATCTAAAAGAGTTAAGAGAGTTTTTAGATGATAGCGAGATAGAACAATTAAAAAGAGCTACGCTAGATGCATATTTTACACCTACAAGTCTTGTAAATAATATGTATGAGATAATGAAAAAACAAGGCTTAGCTAAAGGTGATTTAATCCTTGAGCCTAGCGTTGGGCTTGGTGCATTTGTAAGAGGTAAAAGTGAGTATAATTTTAATCTAGTTGAACTAAATTCACTAATAGCAAGATTTACAAAGCAGCTTTACCCATCATCAAAACTAATAAATGATGATTATATAAAAACAAGTGCTAAAGCTAATTTCATCTTAGCAAATCCACCATATGGTAATATAAAAACTTTTTATAAAAACGAAGAGCTAAATATACACAACGCATTTACTAAAAAGATGATAGATGATTTAAATGAAAACGGCGTTTTAGGAATGATAATAACTCATTCATTCGTTGGTAATATGGATAATGCTATGAAAGAGTTTCTTCACAAAAACGCTGATTTTATTACGATGATAAAAGTGCCTAATAAAGCTTTTAAAGATACAGATATTAATACTGATATTATTTTTCTTAAAAAAGGCACAGGGCAAAATATAGATGTAATGCTAAATAATTTTTATGAAAAATATCCACAAAATTTATTAGGTGCAACAAAATCACAAAAAACAAATCAATATGGTAAATTAGAAGATATTTTTAATGGTGGAGCATTAGACAAAGCTTATGCAAATGATGATATAAAGATTAATTTAGATGATATTAAAATCTATGAATATGAAAAAAATCCTATTATAAATAAAGAATTAGACCAACCACTACTAAAAGCTAGAGAATATTACAATAAAAACGCTGATGAAATAAGAGCTGGAGAAATTTATGTAAAGGATAATAAAGTATATTTTAATGATAGCGAAATAAATTTAAATGAACTTGATAAGACAAGAAAAGGAGCTTATAAAAAATTCATTGAACTTTATCCACAAATAAAAGCTTTAAGAACTACGCTAAATTCTTTAAGAGAAGCAGAGCTAAGTGATGCTAAATTAGATACTATTAATTTGCTAAGAGCTAAATTAAATAAAGATTATGATACCTTAGCAAAAAAGCTAAAAAATGATAATATATTTAATTCACACGCTTTAAAATACGGACTTGAAAACGACGCATATGCATATGAGCTAAAAGCATTAATTAGATACGATGAAAAAACTAAAAAATACTATAAAAATGATATTTTTAATAAAAGGGTGTTTAATCCTATAAAAGCAGAAAGTAAGCCTGAAAGCATAACTGACGCATTTTATTATAATCAAAACAAAAACTACGCATTTAATTCAAAAAGCTTAAGCGAGTTGCTAGATAATAAATTTAGTGTTAGCGAGATTGAAAAAGAGCTTTTAGATAAAGAATTAGTGCTTAAAAATCATAAAGGCGAATTAGTAGATACAAATGAGCTTTTAAGTGGAGATTTATTAGAAAAAATAGCAGAATTTAAAAATGCAAAAAACTTAGATGAATATCAATTAAAAACACTTGAAAAACTAGAAAACGCTTTACCTGAAAGAATTAAAATAGATGATATTAGCTTTTCTATGAGTTCAAATATCATAAAAGAAAAATATATAAAAGATTTTTTTAGTGATACATATAAGGCTAATATAAAAGATATTATTAAAGAGCCAAATACGAGTAAAATAGATATTATTTTTAGTGAATTAGG
Source organism: Campylobacter sp. MG1 (assembly GCF_026616895.1). NCBI lineage: Bacteria > Pseudomonadati > Campylobacterota > Epsilonproteobacteria > Campylobacterales > Campylobacteraceae > Campylobacter > Campylobacter sp. MG1. The sequence continues at coordinate 37,569 of NZ_JANYME010000011.1, read as the reverse complement.
AGAGCATAAATTAGTAGTAGATGATTTATATAAAACTTATGATATTAGTGATTTTGCTGATATTATTTTAAATAATAAACAAATCGTAGCTCAAAAATATATAGACAAAAAGCTAGTAATTAGTGATAAAGGCACACAAGCCTTAAAAGGCATTATAAACGATATTAAGCTTAAATTTGATAATTATGTAAGAAGTAATTATGCAAATGAAATTGAAGAAAGTGTATATAAATTAAATGCAAAGATAAACAAATCTTATGAAAACTCACATATTAGTATCCAAGGTATGAATGCTGATATATCTTTATACGAACACCAAAAAAACGCAGTTGCAAGGGTTCTTGATAATAAAGCAACTTTCATAGCTCACGAAATGGGCTTAGGTAAAACTATGAGTATTGCAAGTAGTGTTATGAAACTTAAAGAAGTTGGCAAAGCAAATAGAAGTATGATAATAACGCCAAAGGCTGTCGTAGGTCAATTTGCTAATGAGTTTAAATTCTTATATCCAAATAGCAAAATCTTAATGATAGATAAATTTGATAAAGCAAATCGTTTAAGAACTCTTAATATGATGAAATACAATGATTTTGATGTATGTATCATAAGCCACGATAATTTTAAAAATATAAAAATAAATACTGAATATGAAGCTAATTTTATAAGAAATGAAATAGATGAACTAGAAAGCACGATAAAAAGAATTAAAGCAAAAGATAATGATAATATAAACATTAAAAATCTAACAACAAGACTAGAAAACGCCCAAAACAAGTTAAAAAATAGACTTGAAATTGCAAATAAAGAAAAAGATAATGTGTTTTTTGATGATTTAGGTATAGATGCACTTTTTGTAGATGAAGCACATAAGTTTAAGAATATGAGCTTTTATTCAAGTTTTAAAAACTTAAAAGGACTTGGTGCAAATGATGCAAGTGATATAGCTTATGATATGTATATAAAAACTAGCTTTTTAAGAGATAATGATAAAAGAATTGTTTTTTCTACAGGCACACCACTAAGCAACAGTATAACAGAGCTATATTCATATATGAGAATGCTAAAACCTGATGAACTAAAAGCTTATAACATACACTCACTTGATGATTTTATAAATGCACACGCAAAAATTGAAACAGTGCTAGAGCCTAATGCAAAAAATGAGCTAGTAGAAGCTACTAGAATAACTGATATTGTAAATATTAAAACTCTTAAAAATATGCTTTTTAATGTAATGGATTATATGAGTAATAAAGAGCTTAAAGAAATTTGGGAACTTCGTGCTAAGAATGGAGATTTAATAGCACACGAAAAACTAAGAAGTCTTGCACCTAAAATAGAGCATATTGAAGTAGCTATTAAGCCTACAGACGAACACAAAGCTAGAAATAGATTATATGCTAAGTTTTATGATGATTTAAATAATAGTAATAATCACGCATTAGCAGGATTAGAACACTATAAAAAAATGTATGATGAAAATAGACTAAGCGAAAAATATGAAGGCACTTTTTCAAGTGATAAAATATATGCTAGAAAACTTGCAGCTAATGGAGAATTAAATGCAGCTAGAATGAATGATAGTATTGATATAAGACTTAATGGTGGTAGTTTAGATGATGAAAATAGTAAAATAAATACGGCAGTAAAAAATATAATTAGTAATGCAAAAGAATGGCAAAAGGACAAGGGAACTCAAATTGTGTTTTTAGACAAATCAAATGCTATGCAAGATGAGATAAGAGAAAAATTAATAAAAAGTGGTGAGTTTAAAGAAAGCGAAATCGTAAATATTAGAGATTTTGATAAAATCACAAATGAGAATAAAAGAAATGAAGAAATAGCAAAAGCTTTAGAAAAAATGCAGAATGGAGAAGTTAGGGTTTTAATTGGCTCAAGACAAAAACTTGGAGCTGGAGTGAATGTGCAAAAACGCATAGTAGCACTTCATAATATAGACGCACCTTGGAACGCAGCTGATTATATGCAAGCACTAGGCAGAGCTGAAAGGCAAGGAAATGAGCTAAATAAGATATATGATAATTTTAGTGTAAAAAGTTATAACTATGTTTTAGAAGAGAGTTTTGATGCTAAAGTTTATGATATATTAAAGCATAAGCAAAATATTGCTAGAACCTTTTTTGCAAAAGATAGCAATTTAAATAGTGCTGAAAATTTTGCAGGAGATATACCATTTGAAACAATGTCTAATTTGGCAAATGGTAATGAATTAGCAACTAAAATGCACGAGCTAATGAAACAAAGAGCTAAATTAATAGAGAATAAAGCAGCAATTGAAGCTGAAAATCACAATAACGAGCAAATGTTAAGTAAAAATCAAGCACTTTTTAGCAAAGCAAATAAAACGCAAAAGCTAATAAAAAGCCTTGATATAAAAGAAAGCGAGAATGTAGTAATCGGTGGTAAAGAATATCCTAAAAATGCAGATACAAATAAGCTTATAAAAGAGCATTTAAGGACTAATCAACACTCACACGATTTTTTACTAAGCTATGATGGAGTTTATGTGAATTATCAAAGAAAAAGCTTTAATAAATATGAGCTTTTTATATATGATAAAATTGATGGAGTTGATACAAGATTTGATTTAGTAAAAGAGTTTAGTTTAGATGATAATACAAATATTTTACAAAGATTAAAAAATAGTTTTGCTAAGTTTAGTGATGTTTTAAAAGAACAAGGCGAGATAAAATACAATGCACTTAAAAAAATCAACGAAGCAAAAGAATATAAAGTGCAAGTATTTAATGATGATGATTTGATAATTAAATTAAATGATGATATTGCTAAACTTGATTTTGAGATAAAAGAAAAAGTAAGACTTGCAAAAGAACAAAAGGGTAATGAAATAGCAAGTTATGAAATTAAAGAAAACACTAATGAACTTTATAAAAATGTAGATTTTAAAAATGCAAATACAAAAGATGAGATTTTTTCTTTAGCTAAAGAAAATGATTTTAGTATTGATGATGTAAATGAAATTTTATTAAGAAAACAAATAAAAGACGCTAGATTAAATGATAAAAAAATTGATATAGTAAAAAGATTAAGTGATGATGAAAAAGAAGAAATATTGTTTAATTTTTTCAAAGCTGGTGGATTAGATAAAGAAATAGCTAATAAAAAAGAAATAAGTAGAAGTTTAATAAAAAACCTTGATTTTGATAAATTAAAAGAAAGAGGTTTTATATCACATTATGATAATGAAGAAAGAGTATATCAAAAATTAAGTGAAGTATTAAGTGATAAAAATGTGATGATTGATTTTAGATTATTACCTAGCAAAAATGATGATTTTGTAAGAGAATATATTTATGATGATTTTTTAATACCACAAGAAAAAATAAGTAAAGATAAAAAAGAAAAATTGATTTTAGAATTTGCAAAATTAGTAAAAGATGAAAAGCAAAAAGGTGCTATTACTAAGCTTAAAAATATGCTAAAAATTGATTATTATAAAGATTTTGATAAATTCAATAAAAATATAGATGATTTTATAAATAATTATTTAGATTTAAATAAGGCAAAAATAAAGCATTATGATGATAATTATCAAGCATTGCAAGATTATCAATATTATGTTAAAGCGTATTTAACTAGCTTTTTAAAAGATGATGTTTTTTATGCTAAATATTTTAAAGATTTAAAAATAAAGGATTTTTTAGAATAAAAAATTAATGCTAGAGTATAAAACTCTAGCAAAAATATTTTATATTTAATTTAAAATAACTTAATAATTTTAAATTAATATTTAATAATTTAAATATATTTTTAATAAAAAGTATTTTTTATAAAAATAAATTTAAATATTCATAATTATTATTATTTATTAATTGTTCTAATTCTTTTTTACTTAATTGGTTAATTATGCTATTAAATAGATTTTTAAAATAAATATCATATTTTATTGCTTCTACTAAAATGCTAATATTTTTAATATTAATTAAATATTCTTTTAGTTCAATTTTATTTAAACTTAAAATAAAATATGTTGCATAAATACTTTCATTGCATTCTTCATATTTTAAATAAGCATTATCAAAACACTCATTTGCATAATCTAAAATAATATCTAAGCATTTTAAGTCTTTATATTTTTCTTTTGTTTTTTCATTGTTTGGATAATCATAGAAAAAATCATCTAAGATTGTTTTTAAATTATAATAAGTAATATTTTTTTCATCGCAAATTTTTAAAATCTCATTAATACTCATTACACCTAAAAAATCATTATCATTTAAAAATTTATCACAAAAAACATAATCATCTAAAGCGTAATCTTTTATTTGATTTGATAATGAAAATAATGAATATTTATTATCATATATATTTTTAAAGTTATATTTTTCTCTTGTTTTTATATTTATCATTTTTTCTCCTTTTTATTGTGCTAATTTGTTAAAAGAATAAACTTCTTTTTCGGTTGTTTTTGTAGTATCGTTGTATCTTAAAAATGTAGCTGTGTTATCATTAATTATTAAACTAGCTATATTTAATCTCTCATCTATATTAGAATAAATAGGATTTTGTATTAAATCATTTGTGTAAGCTATGCTTATTAACTCGCTTATATTTTTATTAAATTTGTTATATTTTGCTTTAATATAACTTGAAGTATTTGCAAAACTTATTAATATATCTTCTTCATCATCTATTACATTAATGATATTTGTTACTTTTTCGTTTATGCTTATTAATTCTTTTGCTTGTTCGTTATTAAAAGTTAGTTTTATATTTTTATTATTATTATCTAAATAATCTAAAAATATTGAAAAATATTCTTTTAATTTTATAAATCTTTTTGTAAAATTAAAATCCTTTATTAATTTTTCTAATGTTTTTAATACAAATGAATAATTTTCAATAAAAGTCTTAAACTCATCATCATTAAGAGTATTTATCTCATTAAGACAAAAATTAATATAGTTTTGTTTTAGGTTATTTTTATCGTTTAAAAGTATTTTTTTATATTTTTTAATATCATTTAAAGCGTCTTTTAATGTAAAAGTATCCTTTAATTTAAATCTATCTAAATTATATTTAAATAATTCTATATCATTATTTGTAAAGCATTCTAAAAGCTTTTTATTGTAAGCTTGATTTGGCTTAAAATGGTTTAGTGCTAAATTAAAATAATTGTTTTGTTTTTTTATATTATCTTTATAATTTATATCATTATTTAAATCATCTTTTTTTGATTTTATATATTTTGTAAGAAAATCAAAATCATATTTTAACTCATCGCATAAGTATCTAAATCCTATATTTTGTGGATTTTGCAATATAAAATCTTTAAACTTAATTTGTAATACGCTACTAAATGTTTGAATATAACAATAATTTTTATTTAATAAATCTTGTGCTAAATCATCATTAAAATTAAGTCTTATTTTTAAGTAAAAAAGTCTTTGATGCAAGTTTTCATCATTAAGTATTTGTTCGCTTAAATCATTATCTAAAATATCGTATTTATCTAGTTTTGTCTTATCATTAAGCTTAAAATAAATATCGTTAAATTTATTAGCTTTTATAAGAATTATAATCTCATCTAAGCTTATCTTTTTTATATTTGTTTCATTTGAATATTTGTTTAAAATCTCTTGTGTGTTCATTTTTTATCCTTTCATTTATAATTTTTGCTTAAAATAAAAGCCCTTGCTCACTACAAGGGCTAAAAGGCTATTAAGCAAAAAGCCTTTTAATTGCTGAAAACATATAATTTTCTATGTTTTCGTTTTCTTTTAAAGATGAGATATTGTTAATAAATATCTCATCACTAAAAATCACCATTAAATCGGTGCTAACTAGCTTTTCGGCTTTTAATACTTGGTGTAGGCTAAATCCATTTGCTTTTTGATACTCGCAAATGTTTAATTTATTTTGAGTAAAAAATCCTAAGAATTTTTTAGCTACTTTGCTTTTAGCACCTTTATTTACTAATTCTCTTTTTATCTCATTTGCTAGTCTTGTTTCTACATTTACTCTTGTTCTATCTAAGTAATTAATCATTTTTTATCCTTTTTTAGTTTTTTATTTTTTAGCTTTAAAAAAGCAACTTATTTTTTATCCTTGATTTTTAAAAAATCTTTTTTTGTTTTCTTTATGGCATTTGATTAGTCTCCTTTCGTTGGTATATATTTGTTAATTAATCAAATTATTTTATAAATTATTGATTTTAAAACAAATTAAACGAAATGTAACATAATATTCTTAAATTAAACTTAAATTATAGATTTTTCATCAAAATATTTTTATTTTTTTTGATTATTTGACAAATATATATAAAGATGCTACTATCTACGATAATTTTTTAAAAGGAGAAAATATGACGCAAAAAGAATTTAACGATAGACTTAAAAAAAATGGACTTAATTTAGATGATTTTTCAAAGTTAATAGATACACCTGTCGGTACGATTTACAACTGGAATAGAAAAGATAAAACCCCACCAAATTGGGTTGTTTCGTGGTTTGATAATTACGAAAAAGCAAAAAGCTATGAGTATATAAAAAATAAAGTTTTTGAAATTGAAAAAATAAAATAATAAATAATCTTGAATTCAATTTATATTTTAATAAATTTGAATTCGCTACCCCACGCATAGCATAAAATAATTAACAAATGATTAATTATTTAAAATTTTTTTAAGGAAAATATGGTAAAATACTTGTGTCTTTCGTTAGAGTTAAAAATTAAAGATGATTTTTTAAAAATTATTTTTACATTTTGTTTTTTATTGGATGGAAAGATATGGTGAATTAAGGATGATAGAATATATTTTATTTTTAATTCTTGTAATCGCTTTACTTAGAACTTTAAAAAGTTTCTAAATAAAGCACAATCCAAAAAAATCTAAAGGCATTATAAACTTGCACTGCTTATAAACTCACCACACTTTATTTTTTAAAATTTTAAAAATTAGCCGCCCCCACTAGAAAAATTTTTAATATTTTTTATGGTTTATTTGCTTTAAAATTAGAAGTTTTCGCCGATTTTTGCTATGTTTTTAGGTAATTCTTTAGTATTTTTTTGAAAATTCTAATTTTTTCTAAAAAATATTTTAATCTTTAGCTTTTGTATTGTTTAAAAAATATTTAATATTTTTAGATTATAAAAAGTTTTAAAAAAAATAATTTATAAAAGTTTTTTTTAAAAAATTTATTTAAGTATTTAATTTTTCTTTTTTTGAACTTCAAATTGACTTAAGTCAAAGTCAAAATTTTTAAACTTTTTTAGAATAGTGAGAAAAAAGGAGAAAAAATGTTTGATTTTAAATTTTGGAAAAAAGTTAGTTTAGCAAATGCTACGGTTGAGTTTTATGAGAATGATGAATATTTAGCTTTTGATAGTAGTCAGTGTATGCCACCTGAACCTATGATAAATGCTAGAGTTGGCTTAAATAATTTAAAGCCTAATCAAAAATTAATTATGCTAAATCATAAAAATCCTTTAGGCTTACTTCCTAGCGTGAAGCCATATTATGATATTCAAACTACACAAAAAGATGGACTTTTTTGGCTAGTATTTACTAAAATTAAAGAGCATAGCAATTTTGATGAAGCTTGTAAAGACCATCCATAAGGGTTAAATTATGTTAAACGCATTCGCACCACCATTTAAAGTGGTGGCTATTTATTTTATATTTGCATTTTGCTATTTATTAGCTTTTATGTTTTTATTTTCTTATTCAAATTATGATTTTGAGAGTTATCAATTTAAAGCGTTTTTACATTGTTTTTTTGCTGGATTTGCTTTAAATATAATAATAGGTAGCCTTTATCAATTAAGCTCGGTAATTTATGAAAAAGCATTCTTTAGTATAAAAGGTGTATTTTTTGTGAGTTTTATTTGTAATATCTCTTTAGCCTTTATTATGTATTCGTTTTTAAATTATGATTTGGAATTACTAAAATATAGCGTATTTGCTATGATTTTAAGTGTTTTTTATTTTATTGTGCTGTTTTTAATATCATTTTTTGATTTTAATAATATTGCTAAAAGTGCTTTATTTTGTGGGGTTGTTTTTTTAGCATTAGGCTTAGTTTGTGCTGGTTTAATTGCGCTTATTTTAAACGGGCTTATATATTTAGATTATGAACTAATTCTTCATCTTCATATATATTTTATGTTAGGTTTTATTTTGTTTATTTGTATAGGTGCTGCTAGTGTATTATTGCCAATGTTTGCACTAACTCATAAGCATAAAAATTATTTATTATGGCTTAGTTTAGCGGCGTATTTTTTAGCATTTTTTCATAAAAGTATAGCGATTTTTTCCCTAGCTTGTTTTGTGTTTTGGTGTTTATATATACTTAAAATACGAACAAGAAAGGCTAAAGATTATTGGAATTTAAATATTGTTTTTGCTTGTATTGGCTCGTTTTTAGCGATGAGAGAATTTTATGTTTTAGACTATGCTTTAGCTATTAAATTATTAATTTTTGCAACGATTTTACCTTTTATAATCGCACATATTTATAAGATTTTGCCATTTTTAATATGGTTTCATTTTATTTCAAAATTAATCGGAAAAATAAAAGTCCCTTTATTAGATGATATGGTGATTAAAAAAGCAGCTTTTTTTACTATGCTAATTAATATATGCTTAGTAATTTCTCTTTATTTTAGTTCATCAATTTATTTATATATAGCGTTAAATATAGGTCTTTTAATTAATGTAATCAATTTTTTTACTTATATAAATTACAAAGGAGCAAAGAATGAAAAAGCAAGTAATTAATGCAATTTCAAATGTAATTGACCCTGAAGTGGGTTTTGATATTTTAGCTTTAGGGCTTATTTATGATATACAAATTGATAATTCATATTGTAAAATCACTATGACCTTATCTACTAAATCTTGTCCTATGCATGATTTACTGATAACTTGGGTAAAAGACTCTGTTTTAAGTGTAGATGGAATAGATAGTGTTGATATTGATTTAGTGTTTGAGCCTGCTTGGAGTATAGAAATGGCTAGCGATGAGGTCAAAAGTTCTTTAGGGCTTGGTAAATAGCACTTCTAAGTGCTATTTATTTATTAGTTCTTTTGCCACATTTATTAAATCTTGCATAGATTGTAAATTTTCTAATTTTATTAAATATTTGCCATTTACGATAAAGCTAGGTGTCCCTGTTTTGTCGGCTATAATATCAGCAATATCAGTTGATTGCAATAAATATTGACCTTCTGGGCTTTCTATAAATTTATTTAATTGTCTTTTTGAAATTCCTAATAGTTTAAGCCCACTTTTATAAAAATTATCAGCATTATTATCCCAAGTTTGTTTATTTTTAAATACATCAACAAAATAAATTTTGCTTATATTATGATATAAACTATTTTCATCATATAATTTTATATTATTTTTTTCATCTTGATATTGTGCATATGCTAATAAATTCGCCATTTCTTTACCAAATTTACCCCAAGTTTTTACCATCATCATATTTATTTTTACATCATTAGAAATATTTGCTAATTCTTGCACTGTTTTTGCTATTTGATGTTTGTAACAATGAGAACATTGATAAGACCATATCTCGGTAATGCTGTTATCTGAATTTGCAATAGGTTTTTTTAAAACTTCATATTCTTTGCCTTCAGTTAATGCAAATAAATTTGTGCTAATAAATAAGATAAAAGCTATTTTTTTAATTTTTTTAAACATAAATTCTCCTTAAATAATTCATTATATTATTTTAATTTAGTAGATTAAATTTACAGCAAACTGATAATGATTAATAAATTTGGTTATAATATAATTCTTAAAATTATTATAAAGGATTAAAAATGAAAAAGATTTTATCTTCATTAGTTGCTATGGCTATTTTAGGGTCAAGTGCTTATGCGATTACTATTGATGAAGCTAGTGTTAAAGCTCACTTTACTGGTTTTAAATTAGAAAAAAAATTAGGTGTTAATGGTGTTATTGATGGAGCTACTTTTAAATTTGCAAAAAATGAGGGTAGTGTGGTTGAAATTTTAGAAGGTGTAATTGCTACTATGGATTTTGCTAATGAAAATACAAATGACAAAATTCGCGAAAAAAATATTCATAGAACATACATAGCTAATTTAGAAGATAGCAAAATTGAAGCTAGTTTAAAAGATGTAAAAGGCGATGATAATGAAGGAACAGCTACCGGAGTTATAACATTTAATAAAATTACAAAAGAAATTCCTATGACTTATAAGGTTAGTGATGGAAAACTTGTAGTTAAAGGTGAGATTAATATGAGAACTGATTTTAACACTGAAAAATCTTTCATAGCTTTGTCAACTGATAAACAAATCTCGGCACTTCACGGAAAGAAAACTCACGAAGAAGTTGAAATTTATTTTGATGTAGATGTTAAATAATCTTTAAAGGCTAGAATACTAGCCTTTAAAAAACTTAAGGATTATTTAAATTGATTTTAATAGATTGTATTGATATTGATAAAGCTTACGGCGAAAAAGTTATTTTAAAAAATGTAAATTTTAGTATAAACGATGGCGAAAAAATCGCAATAATAGGTAAAAACGGGCAGGGCAAATCTACATTTTTAAAAATAATTACTAAAGAAATAGAACCTGATAATGGTAGGGTGTTGATTAATTCAAGCATAAATTTTTCTATGCTTTCTCAAAGCATTAATATAGATTATAATCTTAGCGTAGATGAATATATTAAATTAGAATTAGGCGATATTTTTAATGCTTTAAGCGAATATAATGAGATTAATTCTAAACTATCAACTAATCCAAATGATAAAGAATTATTACAAAAACAACAAATTTTATTTGATTTAATAGAGAGCAAGGACGCTTGGAGTATTGATAGTAAAATAAATAGAGCTTTAAAAGAATTTGAATTAAGTAATTTTATAAATAGAAATCTAGCAAGTCTTAGTGGTGGGGAATTAAGAAGATTAAGCCTTGCTTGTATGTTGCTTAAATCTCCTGATGTTTTGATTTTAGATGAGCCTACGAACCACTTAGATGTAACTATGTGTAAATACCTTGAAGATATGTTAAAAGCTAGTAAAAAATGTGTTATTTTTATAAGTCACGATAGATATTTTATAGACAATATTGCAAGTAAATGCGTAGAAATAGAAGATGCAAAATTAAGAGAATTTGAAGGTGGGTATTCAAATTATTTACAAGCTAAGGCAAGATTACTAGAAAGCCTTAATAAAAGCTATGAAACCTTAGTAAAACAATTAAAAAGCGAAGAAGAATGGCTGCGTCGTGGGGTAAAAGCAAGGCTTAAGCGAAACGAAGGCAGAAAAGAGCGTATTTTTAAAATGCGTGAAGAGGCTAAAAAAAATCCTAGTATTTTGAATAGACTAAGAGTTGAGCTTGCCCGTGCAAGTGATATAAAATCAAATCCACTCATAGCAAATAAGAAAAAAATGCTTTTTGAATTACACGATATTAGCCTAACACTAGGCGAAAAATTATTATTTAAGCCATTTAGTGCAAGGATTTTGCAAGGTGAAAAAATAGCAATTGTAGGCAAAAACGGCTGTGGAAAATCTAGCTTTTTACAAATTCTACTTGAAAAACTTCGCCCTAGCAGTGGTTTTATAAAAAAAGGTGAGATAAATATAGGATATTTTGACCAGAAAAAAAGCGATTTAAAAGATGATGAAACTTTGATTGAGTATTTTTGTCCAAATGGCGGTGATACTATCAATGTGAAAGGCTCTAATATGCATGTATATGGATATTTAAAGCATTTTTTATTTCCTAAAGAACAACTTACTTATAAAATCGGCTCACTTAGTGGTGGCGAAAAAAGTAGGGTGGCTTTAGCAAAACTTTTTACAAAAGATTATGAAGTATTAATTTTAGATGAACCTACTAATGATTTAGATATTGCTACGATTAATATTTTAGAGCAGTATTTAATGGATTTTAAAGGTGCTTTGATATTTGTAAGTCATGATAGATATTTTACAGATAGACTTGCTACTAAGCTTTTTGCCTTTTCAAATCAATCAATTGAAATTGAAACTATGAAATTTAGTGAACTTTTAGAATTAAACGATGAATTAAGCGAGTTAAATAGTGAAATAGAAAATGATAAAGAAAAACCAGTAAAAGTTGAGCGTAAAAAAAGCGTAAAATTAAGCTATAAACAAAATAAAATCCTAGAAGAACACCCAGCTAAGATTGAAGAGATTGAAAAAGAAATTAGATTATTAAATGAATACTTAAGCGACCCTGCAAAATATGAAAAATATGGGATATTGGCTCTTAATGAAAGACTTGAGAATTTAAATCAGGAATTAGAGCTTTTAGAAAATGAGTATTACGAAGTTTTAGAACTTACAGAAAGGTTAGAAAATGTTGATAATTAGTATAATTAGTGTAATTTTTGTGATTGAAACAATACTTAAATTACTTGAAATAAATCATATTAAAACAAAAACAAATAAAGGTTTTTTAAGTGATGAACAATTTATAGAATTTAAAAATATAGCCATAGTTGAGCATAAATTTTCAATACTAAATAATTTTTTAGCACTTATTTTAAATTGCGTATTTATATTGGTGTTATTTAATGTATTAAAGGTTCATTTTGAGCCTAATTCACTGCTTGATAATACTATTTTAGTTTTATTGTATTTTATTATAAATTCTTGCATTCTAACTTGCTTAGATTATTATAAAACTATGGTTGTTGATACCAAGCACGGCTTTAATAAAAAAACTCCTAAAATGTATTTTAAAGACCTTTTAAAATCATTAATCTTATTAGTAATTATAGGTGGAGCTTTAGTTTATATTTTGCTTTTTGCTATTGCTAAATTAGGCGAGTTTTGGTGGATAGGTGGCTTTATTATTTTATTTATTTTTAGTCTTTTAGCTATGGTTATTTATCCTAATTTTATAGTTCCATTGTTTAATAAATTAAGCCCTGTAGAAGGTGAATTAAGAGATGATATTGCAAAATTATTAGATGAATGTGGCTTTAAAAGTAATGGGGTATTTAGTATGGACGCTAGTAAAAATGATACTAGACTTAATGCTTATTTTGCGGGTATGTTTGGAGCAAAAAAAGTAGTTCTTTATGATACTTTAATCAATGCTATGAGTAAAGATGAATTACTTGCCGTATTAGCTCACGAATTAGGGCATTTTAAACATAAAGATATTTTAAAAATGCTTTTTATAAGTGGTTTAAATCTATTAATTACCTTTGCGTTTTTTGGATATTTTTCAAGTTTTTTTGAAAATCAATTTAATTTAGAAGGCTTTGTATCTAGTCCGTTGTTTGCTTTTATTATGGTAGGCTCGGCAATTTCGTTTATTTTAAGTCCTATTTTAAATTCTTTATCAAGAAAAAATGAATTTAGTGCAGATAAACACGGAGCAATAAAAACTAGCAAAAACGATATGATAAGTGCTTTAAAGGTATTAGCTATTCATAATAAAGCCTTGCTAGATCATAACGCTATTTATGAAATGATTTATAAAACTCATCCGAGTTTAAGTAGAAGAATAAGTGCATTAAATGATAGCCACATTTAACGAATTAAAAGCCCTAAGCAATGAAGTAATTGCAAGACAAATTATAATGGAGTATTTTTCATATTCAATGCTTGAGTATTCAGTCGCAAGGGCAAATGTGATAAATCCAAGCGATAAAATTAAACTTTTAAGGATTGCAAACGAATACAAAAACGGCACTCCATTGCAATACATATTCTCAAAAACTTATATAAAAGATTTAGAATTTAAATGTGCTAAAGGAGTGTTAATTCCTAGAAATGATACTGAAATACTAATAGATTTAGCAATAAATCTAATAAATCAAAATAATATAAAAAATATTTTTGAAATAGGTTTTGGAAGTGGAATTATTAGTATATTTTTAAAATTATTTACAAAAGCAAATATAAAAGCCTGTGATATAAACAAATTAGCCTTAAAACTAGCCAATGAAAATGCTAAATTGCATAATGTAAATTGTGATTTTTTTATTAGCGATTTTATGAAAGTTAATTTTAAAGACTATGAACTAATTATCTCAAATCCTCCATATATTAGCACCGAATATAATTTAGATAAATCAGTATTAAAAGAGCCTAAAACAGCGCTTTTTGGTGGTAAAAAAGGATATGAGATATTATTTAAAATAATTGATAAATGTTATCTAGAAAATGTGAGATTTTTAATGTGCGAATTTGGATATGATCAAAAAGAAATCCTAAATGATTATCTAAAAGAAAAGAATTTTAAGGCTAGTTTTTATAAAGATTTAAATGGTTTTGATAGAGTTTTTATAGCAGAAAGGTTAGATTATGAAAAAAATTAATGATTTTTTATTAGCTGGAATAATTTTTGTAGAATTATTCATAGGAATTGTTGTTGCTCCTATTATTTTTTATCCTAGTGCAATTATTGGAGATGGGATTTTAAGTCACTTTCAAAGCGGACTTTTGATGACACAAGTGTTTGTAAAATTTAATTATTTGTTACTTATAACTTGCATAATTAATTTTATTTACGAGTTAAAAAATAAGAAAATAATTAAAATTTTGTTAAGTGCTTTTGTTTTTATTTTAGCGTTAGTTTTTATATTTTATTACACACAGCAAATTTTAAATTTACAAAGTTTAGGCGATATTGCTACTAAAAGCGATAATTTTTCAAATTTACATAATGGTAGTGAATTAATATTTAAGATTATTGTGTTTTTTCAATTAATTTTATTTTTTTATAAAAATAAATAATTTTGTAGTCAAAATTGACTACAAAATTAATATGGTAAAATAATCATAGCAGTAATTATACCTATCATTATTATGGTAGGTACTTCATTATAAGCTCTAAAAAATTTACCACTTTTTTTACAGGTATCATTTTTTAGTTGTTTAAGATATCTTAAGCAATCAAAATGATATATGAAAAGTAAAATAGCACAAAGCAATTTTAAATGAAAATAACCAGCTTGAAGTAAGGCTTGGTTTGAAATAATCATTAAAATTCCTGTAATTACGGTAATTATCATAGAAGGTTGTCCTATAAAATAAAACAATTTATCTTCTTGAATTTTTACAACTTCAACAAATTCTTTTTTGTGCGAATGTTCTTGATGATATACATAAAGGCGTGGTAAATAAAACAAAGTCGCCATCCAAGAAATAAATGCTAAATAGTGCAACCATTTAATCCATTGATAATGTTCAGATAAAAATTCCATACTTAATTCCTTTTTTTAAAAATTTCTTTTAAGATTATTATAAACACACCAAAGTTAATACAAACATCAGCAATATTGAAAACAGCGAAGTTAAACCAATAATGCCAAGCTATAAAATCAATAACTCCAGGATATAAAAACCTATCATAAATATTGCTTATGCCTCCAGCAAAAATAAAGGCTAATGCATAGTAATTATCGTTTAAAAATCTTTTTTCTTTTAATAAAAAAATACTAGCTACAAAAAGTAATATTATTTGAATATATTTTAGATATTCTTGTAAAAAACTTAGCATTGAAAAAGCAACCCCATCATTAAAAACTAAATAAAAACTAATAGGGGTAAAATGCCATTCATAACCTGCTAAAAATATATTTTTACTAAGTCTATCCAAGATTATTACAATGGCTATTATAAGACTTGAGATGATAATTTTTTTTCTCATACTAGCACACTTTGAAAGTATTTTATACATTCATTTTCCATATTTTTTAAGGTTTTTTCATTTTCACATTCAAGTAATATTCTCATTAAATTTTCAGTTCCTGAATATCTAAATAAATAATTCACATTATTTTTATTTAATTTTTCATATAAGTTATCTATGCCTTCTAATTTATCTAAAGGTTTTTTTTCTGTGATTTTTAGGTTTGTTAAGCTTTGTGGAAATAATTTAATTTCGCTAAAAATCTCGCTAGCTTTTTTATTTAATAATAATTTTGCTACTTGAAGTGCTGCTACTACACCATCGCCAGTTTTTGCGTAATCGCTAAAAATTATATGTCCGCTTTGCTCTCCACCAAAATTATAATTTTTATCTTGCATTGCGTGTAGAATATATTTATCTCCAACATCGGTTGTAACATAAGAAATATCATGTTTTTTAAGATAATTTAAAAATCCCATATTGCTCATTTTACTAATTGCAACACCGCTTAAATTATTATTATCTTTTAAAGCTTTTGCTAAAACCCCTAATAAAATATCTCCATTAATGATTTCTCCATTTTCATCAACCACAACCAATCTATCAGCATCTCCATCAAAAGCAAACCCAATATCAGCTCTTAATCTTTTTACTTCTTTAGCTAACATATTTGGATGAAGTGCTCCACAATTATCATTAATATTTATTCCATTTGGCTCACAAGCTAATGTTATAACATCAGCTCCTAATTCAGAAAAGACAGCAGGTGCAACCTTATAAGCCGCTCCATTTGCACAATCTAAAACAATTCTAAGGTTTTTTAAGGTTGTATCTTTTGGAAAAGAATTTTTAATATGAACTATATATCTACCTATTACATCATCAATTCTTTTTGCAGAGCCGATTTTATCCTTTATTACAAGATGCGAATTAATTAAATTATCATCATTAAATATTCTATCTATTTCAAATTCTTCGCTTTCGCTTAATTTAAATCCATTAGCATCAAATACTTTAATACCATTATCATAATAAGGATTATGAGAAGCACTTATCATAATAGCAAAATCACATCTTAAATCTTGACTTAAAAAAGCAACAGCAGGTGTAGGCATAGGGCCAATTTGCAATACATTAAAACCTACTGCATTAAGACCACTAACGATTGCATTTTCTATCATATAACCACTTCTTCTAGTATCTTTTCCAACTATTACTTTTTTTGTTAATGCTTTATTTTTAAAAAAAATTCCAATAGCCATAGCAGCTTTAAGGGCTTTAAAAGCACTTAAATCATTACCTGCAAAACCTCTAATTCCATCTGTTCCAAATATCATTTTTTTGCCTTTCAGTATGATTTTAATTTTGAATTAAGATTATTTTAACAAAACTTTACTAAAATCAGTCTTTTAAAAATTTTTACGAAGGAATTTTTTATGGCAAATCATAAATCATCAGAAAAAAGAGCTAGACAAACAATTAAAAAAACTATTAGAAACAGATTCTATAGAACAAGACTTAAAAACATTACTCGTGCAGTTCGTGAAGCAGCAGCAGCTAATGATAATGAAGCAGCAGCAGCAGCTTTAAAAGTAGCTAATAAAAAAATTCACGAAATGGTAAGCCGTGGTTTTATTAAAAAACAAACAGCTTCAAGAAAAGTAAGTCGTTTAGCACTTTTAGTAAATAAAATTGGTGCATAATTTTTAATGCTAGCAAGCAAACTTGAACCTTTCTTAAAACGCTATGAAGAAATTCAAGCGTTTTTAAGTAATATTGAAAATACTACAGATTTAGCAAAAGTTACAGCCTTATCAAAAGAACAAAAAAGTTTAGAAGATATAGTTGAGGTTGCTAAAAAATATTTAAATACGCTAGATTCAATTGAAGAAAATAAAACTTTATTGCAAGACCCTGATTTAGGTGATTTAGCTAAAGAAGAATTAAAAGAATTAGAAGAATTAAAACCTAAATTAGAAGAAGAAATAAAAATACTTTTATTACCAAAAGACCCAAATGATGATAAGAATATTTTCTTAGAAATTAGAGCTGGAACTGGTGGAGATGAAGCTGCTTTATTTGTCGGAGATTTATTTAAAGCTTATGCAAGATATGCTGAAGATAAAAATTATAAAATAGAAGTAGTTAGTCAAAGTGAAGGCAGTGCAGGTGGATTTAAGGAGATTATTTTATTAATTAAAGGCGATAAAGCTTATTCAAGATTAAAATACGAAGGTGGCACACACAGAGTTCAAAGAGTTCCTGCTACAGAATCTCAAGGCAGAGTTCATACAAGTGCTATAACCGTTGCGGTTATGCCTGAAGTAGAAGATAGTGATATTGAAATAAATCCAAATGATTTAAAAATTGATGTAATGAGAAGTAGTGGTCATGGTGGTCAGAGTGTAAATACTACTGATTCTGCAGTTAGAATTACGCATATTCCAACAGGTTTAGTTGTTGTTAATCAAGATGGTAAAAGTCAGCATAAAAATAAAGAAAGTGCTTTAAAAGTTTTAAAAGCAAGACTTTATGAAATGCAAGAGCAAGAAAGATTAGCAAAAGAGCGAGAGAGTAGAAAATCTCAAGTTGGAAGTGGAGATAGAAGTGAAAGAATTAGAACTTATAATTATCCACAAAATAGAATAAGTGATCACAGAATAAATCTTACTTTACACAGATTAGACATAATTATGCAAGATGGTTTATTAGATGAAATCATTGAACCATTAATAGCTCACTATCAATCAGAGGCTTTAAACGAAGCTAATTTTAATTAAGTTGTTTAGTTGCTTAATATTAAGTGTTTTTAATTTATTGCTAGTAAAAATCATATAGTATTAAGTAATTTTTATTTTTTTAAAATTAATTTTTACTATAATAGTGTTATGAAAAAAGTATTTTTATGTTTATTTATAATTTTTTTTACAATTATTTTTTTTATTTTTATAGAACAAAAAAAAGATGTGATTTTTATTGAGAATAAAGAGAATGAGATAGAAAAATTAATAAATTTATTAGAGTATTTTAATATAGCTGGAAATGTAGAATGCGATACATTAAATAAGTGTATTATTAAAAATGGTGTTAGTAAATATTTTACTTTTTCTAGTATTGAGATAAAAAATTTTGATTCTTTAATTGTATTTTTAACTGAATTTAAAGAATACAATAAATACATAAATTTATTATTAGAAAATAATAAAGTTGATTTTTTAAAGAATAACTATAGTTTTGATTTAAAGATTAATTCGTTTAAATTTAGAAATATTTTTAGGGAAGATTTTGCGTTTTTATCTTGGATGATTGATAAAAATATATATAAAGAACTTGTAGAAAATATGCAAAATATTGACTTAGAACTTAATACTAGCTTTAATTATACAAATAAGCATATTGATAGTAAAAATATAGATATGTATTTTAAAATAAAGTTTATTAATACCGATATTAAATTAATTTTAAAAAATCAAGAATTACAAATAAATGTAGAAAATTATGATTTTTTAAAATCAATTTTATTAGAATTTAAGGGTATTTTGCAAAAACTATTAGAAAAAAATTACGATGTTTTATTTACAAATGAATTATTAAGGTATTTTGATGTTATAACTAACAATAATACTTTTTCGTTTAAAATTATTGCAAAAGATATAAAAAAACACAACGATATTATTTTCATATACAAAAACAAACTTATGCAAAATTAACTATTATTTATAATATTTGTGTAATATAGTAACATAAATTTTAAATAAAAGGAAAAATTATGGCAAAAGTTATGAAAACAATGGACGGTAATGAAGCCGCTGCATATGCTGCCTATGCGTTTACTGAAGTCGCAGGAATTTATCCTATTACTCCAAGTTCACCTATGGCTGATTATACAGATATTTGGGCTTCTCAAGGCAAAAAAAATATTTTTGGTATGCCAGTTAGAGTTGTTGAAATGCAAAGTGAAGCAGGTGCTGCAGGTAGTGTTCATGGCTCACTTCAAGCTGGTGCATTAACTACAACTTATACAGCTTCTCAAGGTTTATTACTTAAAATACCTAATATGTATAAAATTGCAGGTCAAATGTTGCCTGGTGTTGTGCATGTTGCAGCTCGTGCTATTGCAGCTCAAGCTTTATCAATTTTTGGCGATCATCAAGATATTTACGCAGCTCGTCAAACTGGTTTTGCAATGCTATGTTCAAATAGCGTTCAAGAGGCTATGGATTTAGGTGGTGTTGCACACCTTAGTGCTATTAAAGGAAGAGTTCCATTTTTACATTTTTTTGATGGATTTAGAACATCTCACGAAATTCAAAAAATTGAAGTAATGGATTATGAAGTTTATAAAAAATTAATTGATATGGATGCAGTTCAAGCATTTCGTGATGCCTGTCTAAACCCAGAACACCCTAAGACTCGTGGAACAGCACAAAATGATGATATATATTTTCAAACTCGTGAGTTAGCAAATAAATATTATGACGCTTTACCTGATATTGTAGCTGATTATATGAGTGAAATTTCAAAAGTTACAGGTAGAACTTATAAACCATTTGTATATTATGGAGCAGAAGATGCAACTCGTATTGTTGTAGCTATGGGTAGCTCTATTGAAGCTTTAAGAGAAGTAGTTGATTATTTAAATTCAAAAGGTCAAAAAGTTGGTGTAATGTCAGTTCATTTATATAGACCATTTAGTTTAAAATACTTCTTTGATGAAATGCCAGCAAGCGTTGAAAAAATTGCAGTTTTAGATAGAACAAAAGAACCAGGTAGTATAGGTGAGCCTTTATATCTTGATATTAAAGCAGCATTTTATGGTAAAGAAAAAGCACCTTTAATTGTTGGTGGTAGATATGGTCTTAGTTCAAAAGATGTTGACCCAGCACAATTAATAGCAGTATTTGATAATCTTAATGAAGAAAATCCTAGAAATAATTTTACAATAGGTATTAATGATGATGTAACACATTTATCATTACCAGTTGGAGAAAAAATTTCTTTAGGTGATTCAAGTACTATTGAATGTTTATTTTATGGTTTAGGTGCTGATGGAACAGTAGGTGCTAATAAAAACTCAATTAAGATTATCGGTGATAAAACAGATTTTTACGCACAAGCATATTTTGCTTATGATAGTAAAAAATCAGGTGGATATACAAGAAGCCATTTAAGATTTTCTAAAAAACCAATTACTTCAACTTATTTAGTAAGCACACCACATTTTATTGCATGTAGTGTTGCAGCATATTTAGATATTTATGATGTTTTAGCTGGTGTTAGGGAAAATGGAACTTTCTTACTTAACTCAATTTGGGATGCAGCTACAACTATAGAAAAAATTCCTAATAAAGTTAAAAAAGTTCTTGCTGAGAAAAAAGTTAAATTTTATATAATTAATGCTACAAAATTAGCTCGTGAAATAGGCTTGGGTAACAGAACTAATACTATTATGCAAAGTGCATTCTTTAAATTAGCAAATATAATCCCTTATGAAGACGCACAAAAATATATGAAAGAATTTGCATATAAAAGCTATATCAAAAAAGGTGAAAAAATAGTTGAAATGAACTATAAAGCTATTGATGTAGGTGCTGAAGGCTTAGAAGAAGTAAAAGTTGATCCTTCATGGGCTGATTTAGTAGTAGAAGAGAAAAAATCAGATGATAAATATGTAGGTACTGAATTCGTTGAAAAAATTGTAAAACCAATGAACGCTGCAAAAGGAGATGATTTACCAGTATCAGCGTTTATAGGATATGAAGATGGTAGTTTTGAACATGGAACTACAGCTTATGAAAAACGTGGTGTTGGTGTTATGGTGCCTAAATGGATTGAAGCAAATTGTATTCAATGTAATCAATGTGCATCAGTTTGCCCACATGCAGTAATACGCCCATTCTTAATTAATGATGAAGAATTAGCTAATGCTCCAGTAGGCGTTAAAGAACATGTTTTAGATGCTAAAGGTATTAAGGGCGAAAGTCTTAAATTTAAAATTCAAGTTTCATCATTAGATTGTACAGGCTGTGAATTGTGTGTAACAGAATGTCCAAGTAAAGAAAAATCACTTGTAATGGTTCCACTTGAAGAAGAGCTAGAAAAAGGCGAACAAGATAACGCTGATTACTTATTCCATAAAGTTACTTATAAAGATAATTATTTAGCAAAAGACGCACAAAAAGGCGCTCAATTTGCACAACCATTATTTGAATTCCATGGAGCATGTCCTGGTTGTGGTGAAACTCCATACATTACATTAGTTACTAGAATGTTTGGTGAGAGAATGATGATTG
The DNA here is from genome assembly GCF_026616895.1 of Campylobacter sp. MG1. NCBI lineage: Bacteria > Pseudomonadati > Campylobacterota > Epsilonproteobacteria > Campylobacterales > Campylobacteraceae > Campylobacter > Campylobacter sp. MG1. The sequence goes on along the minus strand of NZ_JANYME010000011.1, from coordinate 15,627 downwards.
CAAATGCAACAGGTTGTAGCTCAATTTATGGTGGTTCAGCACCTTCTACTCCATATCGCAAAAATGATAAAGGTTTTGGTCCTGCTTGGGGTAACTCATTATTTGAAGATAATGCTGAATTTGGTATGGGTATGAGAGTTGCTACTGAGACAATTCGCCATAGAATTGAAGATATTATGATAAATACAAAAGATAAAGCTCCAAATGCGATTGCAGCTCTTTATGGCGAGTGGTTAGCTAATAAGAAAAATGCTGATATAACAGCAGATGTAAGAGATAGATTAATCCCACTATTAGAACAACACGCAGAACTTGAAGGTGCTAAAGATATTTTAAGTCTTAAAAATTTCATTGCTAAAAAATCTCAATGGATTTTCGGTGGCGACGGTTGGGCTTATGATATTGGTTATGGTGGACTTGACCATGTTTTAGCTAGTGGAGAAGATGTGAATGTATTAGTAATGGATACTGAAGTTTATTCAAATACAGGTGGTCAAAGTTCTAAATCAACTAGAACAGGTGCAGTAGCACAATTTGCAGCAGCAGGTAAACCAACTCAGAAAAAAGACTTAGGTCAAATTGCTATGACTTATGGAAATATTTTCGTAGCTCAAGTAAATTCAAACGCAAATTATAATCACTTCTTAAAAGCATTAATTGCAGCTGAATCTTACGATGGACCAAGCTTAATCATTTGCTATAGCCCTTGTATAGCTCACGGAATTAAAGGTGGTATGGGTGCTAGTGGTGATCACGCAGAAATCGCAACTAAGTGTGGTTATTGGCCAATTTACACATTTGACCCAAGATTAGAACATGAAGGTAAAAACCCATTAAAAATTGCATCAAAAGAACCAGATTGGAATTTATATGAAGAGTTTTTAATGGCAGAAGTTCGTTACAACTCTTTAAAGAAAAGTAATCCAGAACAAGCAGCAGCTTTATTTGAATTAAATAAAAAAGACGCACAAAGAAGATATAGACAACTTAAGCGTATAGCTGTTGCTGATTTTAGCGATGAATTAAATGCATAATAAAAAGCCCCTTTAAGGGGCTTTAAAAATTAATTGAATTATCATATAAATTTAATATTTTAATGGTGTTGATTAATTTCTTAAATTTTCTTTACAAAATCTAGCTTATATTTTTAATATCTATTAAAAAATATTTAACAAACAATAAAAAACTTGTGATATGTTTAATTATAAAAGTTGTATTTATTTGAAATTTATATTTGATATATATATATATATATATAGTATAATTTATTAATAAAAATGCAATATCTAGGAGAGTATTAATGAATAAAACTTTAAAAACTTTAGGTGCATTATTTATATTAAGTGAAATGCTTAATGCGCAAGATATTATAAATGTTAAATCTTATGAGCTTAGTGGAATGACTGATTATCTTTTAGAAAAAGATATCAATGCAATAACTAATATACTTGATGATAAAACTGGTGATATTTCATACGAACAATTAAAAAATAATGAAGAAAATATTCAAAAGTATTTTGATAATACATACGGAACAAAATTTAAAGTAAGGTGTATAACAAAAGAAAAAGAAGCAGGCGTTATTTATTATGATATTATGCCAGTTATCTCAAAAATCACATATAATCAAGGTGAATCAGATTTTAAAAAAGCTAAATTATTAAGCTTAAAAATTGGTGGTAATCAAGATGATTTGGATAAAAGGGATTTACAAATTATAGAAGAAAACCCTAATAGAAATTTATTATTAAAATATTCTTTATCACCAGATGGATATTTAACAGCTAATTTAATTGAAGATTCTAAAAAAGAGCCAAGACATAGATTATTTGTGGATAATTATGGTAAAAGCGATAAAAGAAATAAACAATTCAGATATGGATATCAGTATTTAAATTACAATACAACGGGCAACGATGATGTATTAGGGCTAAATGTTGTAAGGACATTAGAAGACTTAACATATTTTGGAATGTATTATCATAATCCTATAGAAGAATTGCATGGTGAATTTGATATGAATTTAGGTTACGGAATAGCAAAGAAAAAATTTTTAGATGATGTTATCACTATGAAAGCAAAAAATTTTGAAGCCGATGTAAGATATTTGTATAATTTACCGATATTTATGGATAATTATGAAGTAAAAAATAAAATATATGCTGGGGCAAAATATATAATATCAGGTAATAAATTAGAATTTTTAGGTCAGACCGTTTCAAAAGAAACAAAGCACTTCTTTATCCCTTATGTAGGTTATTATTTTAATAAAAGAATGGCTGATAAATATTTTGATTTTGATTTAAAATTAGAAGGAAATACAAAATCAATAGAAGAACATTTATCTAAAAATTATGCAAAACTTTCAATGGAAAGTAATTTTTTATGGCAGTTTCAAGAAGCGGCAAGATATTATTTAAAGGTTGAAGGTGCTTTATCAAGTAAAATTTTAAATGCTGAATTATCAAATGATTTAATAACGCAAAACTCAGTAAGAGCTACGAGAAAATCAGATAATAGCATAAAACCACAAGATTATATTTTAATAAAAAACGAACTTGAATTTGGTAAGAAAAATACTATATATGTATATAACGATTATGCGTTGGCAAGAGAATATAATGTATTTGATAATAAGACAAAAACAGAAAAAATTGATACATTTGGTGTAGGTTTTAGATTAAAACAATTTAAGCATTTTAAACTAGATACTAATATTGGTTATGACATTGTAAATACGGCAGCTTCTCAAAACGAATCTAAATTTGTATTCGGAATGAAAGCAGAAGCAAGATTTTAATTGTGGGAGATAAAAAATGGCAAGTAAAGTAAAACAAATTCAAAAAATGAAAAAAAATAAAATCAAACTTACAAAAAGCTTAGTTGTAACATTATTAATAACAGGGGAAGTAGCATTTGGCTTACCTATAGGAGAAAATGTTATATCAGGTAAAGTAGATATCATAAGAGAAGGAAATAAGCTAACTATTAAAAATAGCGACGGCAGTATCATAGACTGGAAAAATTTTGATACTTACAAAGATGAAATAGTAAAATTTTTACAAGAAAATAGCAATAGCAGGGTGTTAAATAGAGTGCTAGATGGAAAAGAAACATTTTTTGATGGACTTTTACAATCTAATGCAAATGTATATTTAATAAATACAAGTGGTATTGTATTCGGACAAAATGCTAGAATTGATACAAAAAGCCTAGTAGCATCAAGCTTAGATATATCAAATAAAGATTTTTTAGATAAAAAAGACATATTTGCTGGAAATAATGGAGCAAAGGTAGAAAATCAAGGCTTAATCATAGTTCAAGACGGCAAATTAGCCTTAATAGGAAATGAGATAAAAAATAGTGGAATTGTAAAGGCTGAAAATGGTAATATTTTATTAGCAGCAGGGACAAAAGTAACCATACAAGATTTAAAAAATAGAGCTATAGCATATGAAATACAAGCTCCTAATGGTAAAGTAATAAACCTAGGAGATATCATAGCTAAAAATGGAAAAATTGATATTAGGGGTAAAAATATCAAAATCGGTGGCATAGTTTCTACAAATGGACAAGCTATAACTATAGGAAATAGAAATGAAACCACAGATTTAAAAATAGAAAAAAATACAAATATCAGTAGTTCAGCAGATAAAAATGCTGGAGATATTTTGATGTGGGGAGATAATGCAGAATACAGTGGAAAATATAGTGCTACTTCAAAGGACGGTAATGGCGGACTTATAGAAACATCAGGTAAGAATATAAAAATCAACGATGATGTGAAAGTAGATACTAGGTCGCAAAATGCTAAGACAGGAACTTGGTTGATAGACCCTATAAATATAACTATTGTAGATGGAGAAAACGATAATAAATTAACCGGTGGAACCATTAAAAATAAAACAATAGTAGAAGGTTTAAAAGGCACAAATGTAACAATAACAACTGAAGGAACTGGAACAGATGAAGGTAAAATTGATGTAAATGCTGATATTATCGCAAATGATGACAATACAAATGATTTAACTTTTAAAGCAAATACTTCAATTAATATTAAAGGTATAAATAATGGTAATCTTCATGTAGATATGAAAGGTGGAGCTTTAAATTTAGAAGTAGGAAAAGATTTAAATATTGCTGATGCTGAAATTGCAGTTGGAAAGCAATCAACTTGGAATATAAATGGTAAAAATATTACTTATAGTGGAAAAATTGTAAAAACATCAGGAGATATAAATATAGAAAATGTTTATAATGGTGTTTTTGATGCAGACCTTATTTTTCATAAAAGTGGAAGTTTAAATGTAATAGATAATGATAGTAAATCAGGAAGAGATTTGTTTGTATTTAAAAAATCAACTTTTGCGTTAGGTGAAGGTTCAAATATTTATTTTTTAGGACGTTATGATAATCATCATAATGGTAGTAATAAAGCGTTACAATATAATTATGTGTTTGATGATAATATTACTGTAAGTGGAAAAGGTAAAATAACATTTGATATCGGAAGTACTTTAAGTTATCAACCAGTAGGGGGATTTAACTTTAAAAAAACCGGTGATATGACTTTTAAAGTAAGTAATGGTGCTAATTTAGTTTTTGATAATAAACACTATTATAATCATGGATATGATTTTAGTGCAACGAATTTAATATTTGACACTGCTAAAGATAGTGTAATAGATATGAAAGATAATGATGTTGTTTGGGAAGGTAATATTAGATCAGATAGATATTATTTTGATAAGATAATACATAAAGGTGAAGGAACTGCTAATGCTGGATTTTCTAAAAATAGCACGAGAATAGGTGTAGGTGAGATTATAAATGAAGCAGGGGAATTTACAATAACAGCAAATAGAATTGTATCAAAACAAAATACCAACCCTAACTTATATGATGCTATTACAGAAGATGAAAAGAATGCTACAGGAATTACCAAAGGTGATTTAGCAAGAGATTTTATAGTTGATCAAAAAATAGGAGATATAAAAGATACTACTATAACAAATACATCAGGAAATTTAAAAATAGAGGTTAAAGATAGGATAAATGCTAATACCATTACAAATAATTCTACAGGCAAATTAGAAGTAAGAGTAGTTGATGGTGGAAATAGTACTGTATATGATAATACTAAAACTATGAATGTAAACTCTATTATAAATAATAATGGTGAAATGGTTGTATATGCTAATAGAGAATTAAATAATGACAATATTACAAATAATGCTTCAATGTCTATAGAAGCTGGAGATATAACTACTAAAAAAATAACTAATACGGCTGGTGATTTAAAAATAACATCTAGAAGTACTTTTGATATAGGAGATACAACAAATACTTCTATTGATATACAAAGTGGAAATGCTTTAATACAGGTACAAGCTAATGGAGCTGGAAGTGCTACTACTAATTTAAAACTAGGTGGAAATATAAATATAGGACAAGATGCGAAATTAGAATTATTATCTCACAGCACATCTAAAGAAACTGATGGAAATTTAGGAGCTAATAAAGATGAAGTGTATAAAGAAACTTGGAATTCAAATGAGGCAGCTACTTTAAAAAGTGATGTAAATGTTACAAATAGTGGATTATTTGTCTTTGCACCAAAATCAGGTAATGTTGGATTAAATATGGATAATCATAGTCTAACTATAGATGGTGGAACAAATATATTAGAATTTATGGGATATAAAAAAGGTGGAATAGATAATGCTGGAGATATTAATTTAAATAATGCAAATACTTATGTGAGTGCAGTTGCTTCAACCGGTACAACTAAATTTAATAATATTAATGTGGATAATTCTAAATTTACTTTGACAACTGGAATGATATTTGGAGAATCTATAACAGATGATAAATATCAAAATGATTTAGATAGATATATAAATAAACCATTTAGAGATGCTGCTAATAATGGTGGTAAGATAGAATTATCAGGGAGCATAACAGCAACTAAAAATTCAAATGTAGATATTAGAGCTTATAATTTAATTACCAACAATACGGCTGGAGTAAATATTGTAAATAATGGAGATGCTAGCAATACATTAAAATTACAAGCTTTCAATGTTACTACTACTGGTGGAGCAATGACTATAGATAAATGGGATACTCCAGATTTAACAGTAGGAAATCTTAATAAAAATACAGCAGATAGAAATAATGCGAAATTTGAAGTAAAAAATATAAAAGGAAATGATTTTACATTTAATATCTTAGATAAAGGTTTGACTGGTGGAACTAGTAGCGATGCTAAAAATTTTGATGGAACTTTTAGCGTGTCAAATAAAGATGGTAGTGATGTAAATTTAACAGTAAAAGCTACTGATAATACACCACTAGATTTTAATGCTAATATTGCAAATGGTGGAAATATTAAGGCTGTATCAGGAAAAAATATAGTTGCTAGAGGAGATTTGACTTCAACTAATGGAGATATTACTATAGAGGCTACAAAAATAGAGAAAAAAAGTGGAAACTATAATGCTAATAATGTAACATTTACAGCTACAACTGAAGGAATAATTCTAAATGGTAGTGCTAGTGATAAAATAGATGCTAAAGAAAAAATAACTCTTAGTGCAAATAAAGGAATAGATATAAATGCTGGTGAGCTAGTAGGAAAAGGCGTAGATATAACAGCAACTACAGGAAATATTGCAGTAGGAACTTCTACTATAAAATCTAAAGATACAAGTGGTTCTATTAACATAACAGCTGATAAAGGGAATGTAAATATTAAAACAGGCTCTGTAATCGGAGATACCACACAAAATGGAGTAAAAGCAGATGTTAATATTACCGCAACAGCAGGAACAGCAACGACAAATGGAACTACTCTTGACGGTAAGAATGTAACTATTAAAGGAGATACAGGAACTACCGTAAATACAGCAGTAACAGCTAGTGAGAATTTAATTGTAGGAGAAAAGGCTACAACTACTGTAAAAGGTGATTTGACAGCAGGAGAAAAACTAACAATCACTGGAGAAAAAGATATTAATCTTAATATTGCTGCTGATAGTAAAGTTACTCAAACATTAAAAGGTAAAAATGTAACTATAGAAAGCACAGCTGGAGATGTAAATATAGGTAATAACAATACGACAAGTAGTGTAAAAATAAATTCAGATGTGGGACAAACTACTTCAGGTACAATAAATATTACTGGTAAGAATGTAACTCTTAATGAAAATACAAAAATAGGAGATGAAAGTTCTACTAATAAAGATGATATAGTTATTAAAGCTAATGGTACAGAAGTGGATGCATCAGCTCCTGATGATATGACTAAAAATAAGGGTATAGCAACAATATCTACAAAATTAGATGGAAAAAATGTAACTGTAGATGGAGTAAATAAAACCTTAATAAATAAAGAGATTAATGCTACAGAAAATGTTACTTTAGGTGGAAAAGATAATGCTGGTAATATTAGAGGAGAAGTAAAATTAGCAGAAAATAGCAATATATCAGCAGAAAAAAATATAAATTTATACACTGCCGAAAATTTAGCATTGAATAAAATAACATTAGAAAGCAAAGGGGCTGGAACAATCTTTATAGAAGGAAAGAAAAGTATAAATGTAGGAGATGGAACTAGTAATGATACAAAGCTATTTACAAAAAATGGAATAATCTCTATAAAAGCTGGAGAAAATATAGATATTAAAGATGATACTTCGGTAGGAGATAGCAGTAAAATAAGTAGCTTGGTATTTGAAGGTAAAAATGTAACTGTAGGATATGAACCAGGATTAGAAACTAATGATATAAATATCACAGCAACTGAATCAGCAATATTTAATGCTAAAACGACTGCTAATGGAGATGTAAATATTTCTGGAAATATTACGGAGATAAAAAAAGGAATTACAGCAAAAGAAAATACAACTACTAATAAAAAGGGAAGTATAACTATTACTGGAACAGAAAGTGCAACTATATCATCAGCATTAGTATCTGATAGTTTTATAAAAATAGATGGAAATACTGTAGATGTAAATTCCTCAGTAACTTCAAAAGGAAGAGATGCAACTACAACTAATGGAAAAGATATCAATATAACTGGAAATAAAGTAACTATAGGTGGAGAAGTTAATTCTAATAATGGTAATGTAACCATTGGTAAAGATGGTGCAACAGTTAGAATAAATGATGCTGTAACAGGAAAAGCAGGGATTAGTGTAGTAGGAAATAGTGTTGAGTCTAAAACTGCTGGAAAATTAACATCATCAGATGGGGATATAAGTGTATTAGGCACAAATGTAACCACATCAGGAAGTATAACATCTTCAACAGGTAATGTAATTATAGGTAAAGATGGTTCAACGACTGATGTTAAAGGTGTAGTATCAGGAAATACAAAAGTAGATATATTAGGTAATACAATAACAACTACAGGAGCATTAACTTCATCAAATGGAGATGTAAATGTAGGAAATGATAGCACTACAACTACAACAGTAGAAGGAAATGTTACAGCTAAAAATACAGCTGATATAAAAGCTACAGATTCAGTAACTATAAAAAATAATACTGTAACAGCAGATACTATTAAGATATCTAGTAAAGATGTTGTATTAGGAGATAAAAAAGCACAAAATGGAGCTATGGCAGATGGAACCGATGCTAAAATAGATACTAAATTTATAGCAAAAACTACTATGGATGTAAAAGGGACAGATAGTACAAGTATATGGAAAGATGTTGAATTTAAAGGAGAAACAACAAGTCCAGATATAAATATTACTTCTAAAAAAATAGATAGTGAAGGAAAAATAACTGCTAGAAATATTACATTAACAGGAGCAGCTAATGATGATGGAACTAATACAAGTACTGTAAATTTTGGTGGAAATGTAAGTGCCACTGGAGATATAAAAGCTACAGGAAATGATGTAACAACTAGTGGAACTATAAAAACTACTGGAGCAAATAATGGAAAAACACCAGCTACTGGAAATATAACTATTGCTGGAACAAACACAACAAACACAACTGGAAGTTTAACTACTAATAATGGTGCTGTAAATATTGGAGTAGATGAAAATGGTGCTGTAGTAAGTAAAACTACATCAGTAGAAGGAGATGTGTCAGGGACAGAAAAAGTTACAGTAAAAGCTAGTGGAGCTGTAACAGTAGCAAACGGAACAGTAAGTGGTAAAGGTGTAGATATAGATTCAACTAATGGAACAGTTACATTAGGAGATGGAAGTGGTACAGGTGATACAACAATTAAAAGCACAGATACAAATTCACCAATCAATGTAACAGCAAAAACAGACTTAAAAGTAAATTCTGATGCAAAAGTAGGAGATGAAACAACTAAATCAGATATCACATTAAAAGGTGAAAGCATTACATCAAATGGAACATTAGATGGTAAAGCTATTAATGTAGGTGATGACACTACTAAAACTACTAACATAGAAGGAAACATAACTGGAGCAGGAGATGTTAAAGTAACAGGAAATGATGTAACAACAAATGGAGAAGTAAAATCTACAGAAGGAAATGCAACAGTATTTGGTTCAAATTCAACTACAACTAAAGCAAATGTATCAGGAAAAACTGGAGTAAGTATAGGAACTGATGGAACTAGCAAATCAGCTACTACAAGTGTTAATGCAGATGTTACATCAAGTGATGGAAAAGTAAATATTACAGGTACTAATGATGTAACAGTAGCAAATGGAACAGTATCTAGTGGAACAGGAACAGAAATTACAGGAAATAATGTAAAACTTGGAGATGGACAAGGAGGTACAGATACAAAGATAGAAGGAAAATTAGATATAAATGCTACGGAAAAAGTAACGGTAGAGAATGATGCAAAAGTAGGAGAGACTACAAAAGGAGAAGTAAATATTATAGGAAATGTAGTTGATTCAAAAGGAGATATATCAGGAACAACAACAACGATAGCAGGGAAAAAATCAACAACAACTTCAGGAAGTGTATCTGGAACTGATGGAGTAAACATAGGAAAAGATAAAAATGGAACTTTATCAGAAAGTACAACAGTAAGTGGAGTAATAACATCTGATAACGGTAAAGTAAATATTACAGGTACTAATGATGTAACAGTAAAAAACGGAACAGTAAGTGGTAAAGGTGTAGATATAGAATCAACAACAGGAGCAGTTACACTAGGAGATGGAAGTGGCACAGGTGATACAACAATTAAAAGCACAGATACAAATTCACCAATCAATGTAACAGCAAAAACAAACTTAAAAGTAAATTCTGATGCAAAACTAGGAGATGAAACAACTAAATCAGATATTACATTAAAAGGTGAAAGCATTACATCAAATGGAACATTAGATGGTAAAGCTATTAATGTAGGTGATGACACTACTAAAACTACTAACATAGAAGGAAACATAACAGCTAGTGATAAAGTTGATGTAAAAGCAAATAAGAAAGTAAATATAGCAAATAGTAATGTTAGTGGTAGTGAAATAGCAGTTTCAGGTGGAGTAGTAAATATAGGTGATAAGGATAATAATCCAAAAACTAGCCTAAATTCAACTGGTGAAAACAAAAACCTAACAATAACAGGAACTGATATAACTATAGGAAAAGATACAGGAATTACATCAAAAGGTAATGCAGAAGTAAAAGGAAGTGCAACAGTAATAACTGATGGAACTATATCAGGAGATAAAGGAGTATCAGTAACAGGAAATGATGTAACAACAAATGGAGAAGTAAAATCTACAGAAGGAAATGCAACAGTATTTGGTTCAAATTCAACTACAACTAAAGCAAATGTATCAGGAAAAACTGGAGTAAATATAGGAACTGATGGAACTAATAAATCAGCTACTACAAGTGTTAATGCAGATGTTACATCAAGTGATGGAAAAGTAAATATTACAGGTACTAATGATGTAACAGTAGCAAACGGAACAGTAAGTGGTAAAGGTGTAGATATAGAATCAACAACAGGAACAGTTACATTAGGAGATGGAGCTGGTGGAGTAGATACAATAATAAAAGCTAAGGAAAAACTTGATATTAAATCACCACTAAAAATAGAAATTAATAAGGATAGTTCATTGTATTCAGAAAATGAAATAGATATTAATAGTTCTAATGTACTTATTGATGGTGGAAAGGTAGTATCAGAAGGAAATATTAATTTAAATACTGATATTAAAGGTAAGAATCAAGTAACTATTACTAATAACGATGAAAATCGTGGTGATGTAACATCTAATGCACAATTAACTATCGGCAATGGAAATACTAATTTAAATTTAATTAATTCTGATATAACTAGTGGAGTTGATAAAGGATTTAAAACTAACCTAGATAATGCAAATTTAACAATAGATACCACCAGCACAATTGATGGCAAAAAAACAGTAAAAAAACCTATATTTACTATATTTGAAAATATTATTGATGCGGTGATAGATATAAAAGAAAAAATATTTGCTAAGGGAGTAGCAAGACAAGAGAAAGTAGATTATCAAGGAAAATATACTGTTGAAAATATTGAGAACAAGAAAAAGGTGAGAAAAATTACAGGAAAAGGAAGTGCAAAAGTAGAAAATAATATTGAAAAATAAATACTGTTATAGAGCTAAGTAATATAATTAATTTTTTGATTATATTACTTTAAGCCTTTATTTTATCTTCAACCTTATTTATATTATCATTTAAAAATTTATAGTTTTATTAAAAAATCTTTACTTTTAAGTTTTTTAAGATTGTGTGATTAAAAAAAATATTATTTTAGAAAGTTATTTTAAAATTTGTTAAAAATGTAAGTTAAATTATGGCAACCGTTGGAATTTACCAACGGTTTTTAAAATTAAAATAATTTAATGCTGATAATTTTATCACCTTGTCTTATATTATCAAGAACTTTTAAACTCTCATCATCTTCAATTTGTCCAAAAATAGTATGAACACCATCTAAGTGTGGTTGTGCTGAATGACATATAAAGAATTGAGAACCACCAGTATCACGACCAGCATGAGCCATAGAAAGACTTCCTCTTATATGTTTATGTTCTTGATTATCACATTCGCATTTGATATTCCAACCTGGACCACCTGTCCCAGTACCAAAAGGACAACCGCCTTGAATTACAAAGTTAGGTATTACTCTATGAAAATTTAGCCCATCATAAAAACCATCTTCAATTAAATTTGCAAAATTAAGTGTAGTTTGTGGTGTATCTTTAAATAATTTTAACTTCATATCACCTTTACTTGTATTTATAATCACACCATTGATTTTTTCTAAATCATTGAAATTATCGTAAGTTTTTAACATTTTAACTCCTTTATTCTATATTTGTATAAACAGCTTGAACATCATCATCATCTTCAAGTTTGTCAAGTAATTTTTCAAGTTCATTAATTTGTTCTTCATTTAAACTAATAGGATTATTAGGTAAATATTCTAATTTACCACTTTTTAGTTCTAAATTTAATTTATCTATACCATTGCTAAGCTCACCAAAACTATCATAAGCTCCTATTATTCTAATATTTTCGCCTTCATCTTCAAGCTCTTCTAAACCATAATCAATTAGTTCTAATTCTAATTCATCAATAGCTTTTTCAGGTTTAGTGCATATAAAAACGCATTTTCTTGAAAATAAAAATTCTAAGCTACCATTTGTAAGCGGAGTTGCACCATTTTTATTAAAAATAGCTTTAATATTTGCAGCAGTTCTATTTGTGTTGTCAGTTGCTGTTTCAACTATGATTTGCACTCCATGAGCTGCCTTTGCTTCATAATGGATTGTTTTAATATCGTTACCATCTTTACCTAGTGCTCTTTTTAATGCTGCATCAATATTATCTTTTGGCATATTTTGTGCTTTTGCAGTCGCTATTGCTGAGCGAAGTTTTGCATTCATTTCAGGGTCAACCCCACCTTCACGAGCAGCTACTTCAATGGCTTTTGCTAATTTTGGAAAAATTTTACTCATTTTATCCCAACGAGCTTCTTTGCTAGCTCGTCTATATTCAAACGCTCTTCCCATACTTTACCTCATTAAAAAAAATAGCTATAATTGTATAAAAATAAGGATAACTAATGATAAGAAAGCCAAATTTAGATGAGTTCATAGTTTGTGATATATTAGACTTAGCACAAGATACTTTCACACAAAAATTATTTTGTGAAGATGATGAATTAAAAAAAATGCAAGTATTTTATAAATTTTATGGTAATGATAAATGTAGGTTTGCATTAGATAATATTTTTGTTTATGAAATTGATAAAAATATAGTTGCTGCTTGTTGTGCTTACGGTAGTAGCGAATATAGCGATTTAGCTATAGAGGAATATTTGCTATATAAAGGTATTGATTTTAAAATTATTAAAGAATTTGATGATGGTGAATTTTATATTGATAGCATAGCTATACTACCTGATTTTAGAGGTAAAGGTATTTTAAAAAAAATGTTAGAATACGCTAATATAAAGGCAAAAAATAATGGTTATAAAATAATTTCATTAATTACAAAAACCCCAGAATTTTATAAAAATTATGGATTTAAAACAATTAAAGAAACTAATTTTAATGATGAAATTTATTTAAAAATGATAAAGAATATAGATTAATTATATAATTTTTATACTTTGTAAAGTATTAATTTTAGTAAAGATTTTCATTATTATGCTATTTTGTAGTGTAAATAATAGTAAAAATTATATTTAATTATGCCAATATATTTTTAAGTTTTTTTTATTTATTAAACTATATAATCTTGTTGAACTTTTACAATATTTTTAGGTGTTTTTATGTTTAGGTTTTTTTATTTATGCATTATATTTGTATCAATTTTATTTGCTAATGATAATCAACAAAGAGAGATTAAAAATGAAATTGAAAGAATTAAAATTTATGAACAAAATATCAAAACTTCAAATTTAGAAAATAGTCAAAAAAATGATATTAAAACATTATTATATGATGAAGATTTATGTTTTAAGATAGATAAAATATTGTTAAGTGGCGATAAGAATTTAAAAACAAAATTTATTTTAGATTCTTTTTTAAAAAAGGTTAAATTTAAAAGTGGAATATGCCTTGGTGAAAAGGGAATTAATGCAATAATTAATGGTTTTAATAACGAATTGATATCATACGGCTATATAACAAGCTATGCAGTATTAGGAAATACAAATTTAAAATCAAAAAAGTTAATAATAAAAATAAATTATGGAAAAATTAATAAAATTTTAATAAATGAAGAAGTTAATGATAGAAATAATGCTTCGCTTTTTACGGCTTTTGGAGAAATTAATCATCAAAAACCACTGAATATGAGAAATATTGAAACTGCCATTGAAAATATATCAAATGCTACATTTGGTAATGTGGATATTAGTATATCTCCAAGTGAGAATGAAGGTTTTAGTGATATATTTATATCTCGCACTCAGCGTGCTTTACCATTATCATTACAATTATCTTTGGATAATTATGGTAGTAAGGAAACTGGTTCTTATCAAGGTGTTATTAGTTTAAGTGCTGTTAATTTGTTTGGATTTAATGAAATTTATACTTTTAATTATGGTGGAGCTATATTTTATAAGAAAAATACATATTTAAATGATGAAAAAAAGCATGGTAATTCTAATAATTTTTATGGAAATTTTAAAATCCCATTTGGTAATTTTAGTATTGATTACACCCATTCTCGTTATAATTATAATCAAGTTATTGCTGGTGCTTATAATTTATATCAATATAGCGGTGTTAGTAGATTTAATAAATTAAATTTATCATATTTGTTATATCGTAATCAAAATATAAAATTTACCCCATTTTTTGCAATTTTTAAAAGAGAGAGTAAAAATTATATTGATGAATTTGAGTTAGATAATCAGAAAAGAATAACAGCAGGATATGAGCTAGGTGCTAAATTAGATATATATTTTACAAATTCATTTTTAAGTACAAATATAGCGTATAAAAAAGGCACCGGTATGTTAGGAGCTATACCAGCACCAGAGCAATTATTAGGAGAAGGAACTAGTCGTATGAGATTATGGCTATTAGATATAACTTATAATAAAAATTTTCTTAATAATTTTAATTATGAGATAAATTTTCACGCACAGTATAATAAAACCCCGCTTACCAATCAAGATAAAATTAGTATAGGTGGTGTGTATTCAGTAAGAGGATTTGATGGAGAAATGAGCCTTATTGGACAAAAAGGATTTTATATTAAAAATACATTATCTTATAATTATCACAAAAATAATTATTTTTATTTAGCGTTTGACGGTGGTATTGTTTATGATTCAAATTCTAATTATAATGGTAAAAATAAACTTTTAGGTGCTGGTTTAGGATTCAAAGGAAACATTAGCAGTAATTATTACGGTGGATTAAGCTATGATTTTTTAATAGCTAAACCACTTAAAAAGCCAAATTTTTTCCTATCAAAATCACCAGTTTTTAATTTTTCTTTAACATATTATTTTTAAATATAAAAGGAAAAAATGAATAAAAAAGGTAATAATGCAAAGGCTTTAGCAATGAAACCAAATAGCCCTGTAAAACAAATCATCTCACTAATCATTATCTTATCTTTACTCATTCCTAATTCAATCTTTGCTAATGA